>JBMLQF010000104.1:0-5695 GCA_049241705.1 Fluviicola sp.
TCCCGCAAAATAAGGCAAGGAAATTACAAGGAGGAGATTACTGAATGCTGAAAGGATACGGTCGTTGATAGCATTTATAAAACATGGAAATGGAGGGTCTGCAAAATTATAAACACCCACAACAGTCCAAGATAGCAAGGCCATCGCAACGAAAAGCGCATTCTTACCATCTGCTTTTGAATCGCGAAAATTCTTGTATAGCAACAAATGAAACACTCCTCCGAAAAGAGTGATCCCAATCAGACAAAAGAGATATAATTGCTTTGCTTCCATCAATATCCTAACAACTGCTCAAGAGCAGCGCCCACTTTTTCTGCATTTGGCAACAATGCCGCCTCTAATATTGAATTCAATGGAATTGCCGGTGTATCAACAGAACCTACAATGGAGATTGGTGCATCTAAGAATTGGAAATGGTCGCGTTGAATTCTACCTGCCAATCCTAGTGTAAAGCTTGCCTCTACGGATTCCTCAGTTACCAACATCACTTTTCCGTGTTTACGGGTACTTGCAGCGATCAATTCTATATCAATTGGATTGATACTACGCAAATCAACGATCTCCACTTTTCCAGGGAAATTTTTCGCAGCTTCCAAAGTCCAGTAAACTCCACGTCCGTAAGTGATAACTGTGCAGGTTTCTCCTTTTTCAATCAAGGATGCATCTGCTTCTTGAACAAGACGCCCCTTACCGATTGGAATCATGTAATTTTCATCCGGTTCGATGGACATCGCGCCTTCTGTTGCAGGAATCTTCGACCAATACAATCCTTTATGCTCTAGAATTACTACCGGATTCGGATCATAAAACGCTGCCTTCATCAATCCTTTCAGATCTGCCCCAGTTGAAGGATATACCACTTTGATCCCGCGAATATTCGCCAACACAGACTCCACACTCGAAGAATGATAAGGTCCTCCTGAACCGTATGCTCCAATTGGAACGCGAATCACACAACTTACTGGCCATTTCCCATTCGACAAATAATTCGAGCGACTTACTTCTGTAAACAACTGATTCAACCCTGGCCAAATGTAATCTGCAAATTGGACTTCTACGAAAGGTTTCAAGCCAACTGCCGACATACCGACCGTAGAACCAATGATAAATGCTTCTTGAATCGGCGTATTGAAAACGCGGTTGTCACCAAATGTTTGTGCCAAGGTTGCAGCCTCACGGAATACTCCTCCAAGTCGACCACCTACATCTTGACCGTACAATAACGCTTCCGGATGTTTTTCCATGATCTCGCGAACAGCAAAAAGCGCACTATCCACCATCACGGTTTTCTTCTTTCCTTTGGGCTCACGCTCTCCTACTTCTTCTGTAACCGGAGTTGGCGCAAAAATATGATCGGTAACTGATTCCGGGTTTGGATCTTCGGCATTCAATGCAAGTTCATAGTGTTCGTCCACTATTTTTCGAGCCTCTGCCTCAATATTAATGACATCAGCCATACCCGCCAATTCCTGCACTAAATCACGCAATTTTGGATAAGGGTCGCGGCTCGCTGCTTCTTCCAGATCATCTCGGTACCATTCCTTACGCACACCGGAAGTGTGGTGACCCAATAACGGAACTTTCGCATGAATGATGAATGGTCGACGTTCTTTACGAACAGTTTCAAATACTTCTTTCACAGTTTGGTAAGAAAGATCAAAATCACTTCCATCAATTGTTCTTACTTCGATACCATTGAAACCTTGTGCGTAATAGGTCATGTCTTGGGCACGCGTCTCTTCCGCATTTGCCGAAATATCCCAACCATTGTCTTGTACTAAATAAACAATTGGGAATTGCTTTAATGCAGCCATTTGCAATGCCTCAGAAACTTCACCTTCAGTGCAGGACGCATCACCCAAAGAACAAACCACAACCGGATTTTCACCTTTGAAATCTTCCGCTAAACCTTGTTTTTCTTTGTACTGAATCCCCATTGCAATTCCGGTAGTTGGGATAGCTTGCATACCTGTAGCAGATGACTGATGAGGAATCTTAGGGAATCCCGGTCTGTTCAGTGAAGGATGGGAATAATATGTTCTACCACCTGAGAACGGATCGTCTTTTTTGGCAAAAACTTGAAGCATCAAATCGCGAGGCTCCATTCCGATCCCTAACAAAATACTGTCGTCACGATAATATGGAGAAACCCAGTCTTGTTCCTTCAATTGAAGTCCAACCGCCAATTGGATGGCTTCATGACCGCGTGATGTGGCATGAACATACTTGGCTGTAACCTCTTTGTTCGCTTCGTATTTTTCGGCCATCGTTTTCGCAATCGCCATCAAGCGAAAAGCTTTCAAAAGCGTTTCTTTCGAAGTAGTTACTGCTGTTTCACTCGATTTCATCGTGCTATTCTCCATAATAAAAGTACGGCCAAATATACAAAAACAGCGGTAAATATCGTGGATTCACCGCTGTATTGCTATTGTTTTAAAATAGAAAGGTAACGTTCCAAGCATTGCTTCTCTGTAGCTGCTACAAAGCGATAGAAAATAGTTTTATCGCCCTCAACCTGCGCTTTCTCCAAAGCCGTGTAATACTCCAAACGGGTATTGGAATCTCCCTTTATATTCGCAATAACATAGCCATGTTGCAACAAGATCAAATTCATAACCAAGCGGGATGTGCGGCCATTCCCATCAATAAATGGATGAATCGTCACCAAACGCTCGTGCATTTCAGCCGCCAAAACAACCGGATGCAGGGTTTTGCGATTCTCCTGATACCAAATGAAATAATCTTCCATCTGCTTTTGCATCAAAAACGGCTGAGGAGGCATGTGCCCACTTCCTTTGATCATTACTTGAACATCGCGGAATTTTCCTGCATAATTTGGCATGATCCCACGCAAAACTAAATTATGAATGAGTAATAATTCACGTTGATTCAAAAAGGTGTTCTTATCCAACAACTCTTTGATGTACAAGATCGCATCCTGGTGGTTGATCGCCTCCAAATGTTCGCGCATCGATTTTCCGGAAATGGTCAAACCTTCATTGATGATCAGATCCGTTTCCTTTAGTGTCAATGTATTACCTTCGATACGATTACTTTCAAAGGTATATTCCAATTCCAAAGCTTGAGCAATGCGGTAACTATCATAAGCGCGCAATTGATTTAGTTCACGTTGCAATCTGTCAATTTCCGAAAGCAATATTTCCAGTTCCTCATCCGAATAATCCGGACGCGCAGCCACGTAACCAGCCATTTCTTCTTGAACCAACTGCAATGCTTCTTTCGCCAATGGTTCGTACTGCAATTCTGACAAGATTCTTTCCTTTAACCAAGAAACAGTCAATTCGTTCATGCTAATTCCTAAGTGAAGAGCCAATCGATTCAATTGCTCTTTCGTTGGTAATCGTCCGCCATTTTCAAACTTACTAAGCAAGGCTTGGTCAATACCCGTCAAAGCTGAAAGCTCCTTTACTTTCAACTGCTTGTTCAATCGGGCATTTCTCAATAACGTTTTCATAATTGACATTATTTGTCATGTCTAAATTATTCATTTTATTTTTGTTTTCCAAAAAAAAATCCCACCGAAGCGGGATTTACATTTATTGATTATTTTCAATGATATACGTCAGCACTTTCTCGATGAGATGGACCCGATCTTTTCCGGAAACATTGTGCTTATGCATCGGATACGGGAAGAAATCCATCTGGATCCCCAATTCTACGAATTTCTTTACCAAATTATAATTATGCTGTGGAACTACCACATCATCAACTGTACCGTGGATCAACAACAAATCGCCTTTCAAGTTTCCGGCATGCGTGAACAAAGAAGCTGTTTCATATCCCTTCGCGTTTTGCTCCGGACGATCCATGTAGCGTTCTCCGTACATGATCTCGTAATACTTCCAATCTGTTACCGGACCACCAGCAACCCCTACCTGGAAAACTCCGGCGTTTCGCAACATCAAAGAGGTTGTCATGAAACCACCAAAAGACCAGCCATGTACTGCCAAACGATTCGAATCTACATACGAAAGAGACTTCAAGAATTGGACACCTGAAAGCTGATCTTCCATTTCAACTGTTCCCAATTGACGGTGAATCTGCGACTCGAAAGCAACACCACGTTCACCTGATCCCCGGTTATCCAACGTAAATACGATATACCCTTGTTCTGCCATCCAGTACATCCACAAATTCGCACCATCCAACCAAGAATTCGTGATCATTTGCGCGTGTGGGCCACCATATACATAAACCATTACCGGATATTTCTTATTCGGATCAAAGTTACTTGGATAGATGGTACGCGTATACAAAGTTGAACCATCCTTTCCTTTGATCTGACCGATCTCAGCCGTTCCGATCTTCACATCAGCCAGTTTGTTTTTCGAAACCAACAAAGTCTTCATGATCTTTCCACTGATGGTTTTCAGTTCAGATCGTCCAACAACGCTGTGCGAAGAATATTGATCTACCATCATGGTTCCTGCGTCATTGATCGAAACCATATGTGTGCCTTCTTCTAAAGTCAAGCAACGCTGTTTTCCATTCAGGTCAACCGCATAGTACAATGTATTCAAAGGACTTGTTCCTGTGGCTGTAAAAACGATCTCTTTTCCACCGTTAATTGATTTTACGATCTCTTTTGCAACGAATTTGTTGGAAGTCAATTTGCGGATCAACTTACCGTCCATATTGTAATAGTACAAGTTATTAAACCCATCGCGTTCTGAGATCCAAACGAAATTGTTGCTCGTCGCACTTGGGAAAAATGCCGGATGCTCTGGCTCTACCCATTTTTCGCTTGTTTCTTCAAACAAAGTACGGACAAAGGCACCGGTTGTGGCATCGTAAACATTCAACCACATATGGTTTTGGTCACGATTCACTTCAGCGATCAAAACAAATTTCTCATCCGGTGTCCAACTCAAGTTTGTCAAATAATCATCTTTCGCTCCGCGCGGCGAGATGTAAAAAGTAGCTTTAGTTGCCACGTTGAAAATACCCACGCGTGGTTTTTCAGATCCCTGTCCTGCCATCGGATATTTGATATCCATCAACGTTGCCGGTGTTTGCGTAATGTCTACTAACGGATAACTTTTCACATCACTTTCATCTTTTTGGTAAAATGCCAGATGATTACCTTTTGGCGACCAAAAGATCCCCCCACTGATCCCAAATTCGTTACGCGCGATCGACTGTCCGCTAACGATATTGCGATCTTCATTGGAAGTCACTACCAGTTTTTCGCCAGCAGCAGTGCGCACATGCAAATTATTCGCAATGGTGAAAGCTACGTGACCAGTGGTTGGTTCCAAAGTTCCGTTTTCAGCCTTCTCGCCCAATTCAGCAACCACATTTCCTTTCTTCGTCTGTGTATTGAACACGTAAAATTTCTGACCGTCCGTCAAAAACATTTCTGTAGCATTCTTCCAAGAGTACCCAAAGAAATTGTACAACTCAGCTCCCAAAGCCTTGTTCACATCCTGAATGGTAAACCAAGTTTCAGGTGTGTTCTTTTTAGCGGAAGTGGTGTACATCGTTTGGTAGTTATCCGAAACGTATACATAGTAATCAGAATTTGGGATCCAGGAAAAACCTGTCAAAGATTCTGGTCTGAAAGCCCGGTATTGTTGCAAAACGGACTCAGAAAGCGTCAATTCGCGTTTTTGAGCAAAAGCACCAAACGACAAAAAGACAAATAAGGCGACACGCATGTACTTCATATTATGAT
>JBMLQF010000104.1:5705-13212 GCA_049241705.1 Fluviicola sp.
TATAAACTGATTAAAAAACAATTCTAAAGGTTCTCCGATTCGGAAACATTCCAAAATGGTATCGGAAAGGTTTGGAGACAACACCAATTCTGCCGGAAATTCGGTCATGAAATACCATTGCTTATTGAAGATCAACGGTTCTTTTGCAGCTGCTTCCTTTAAATGCGCCGGTAAGACTCGATTCTTTTCACCTCGAACTTCTCCATAAGTTCGCTTAAAGTCAGCTGCATTCAGCAATTTTTGAAACTCCTCCAAACGATCAGCGATCCCTTCTCTCACCAACCACAAGTCGTCTTTATCGATCTCGTAAATACCCCCATAAACGCGAACAGCTTCCGGTCCTAATTCAAAATAAACGCCATGAATTGCCCGCGATTTCTTACCATTTGGGGCAATGACAGCTGAAGTCATAATTTTATAAGGTGACTTATCCTTCGAAAAACGAATATCCCGATTGATGCGGAAAATACATTCGGAGGGAGTTAGATCTTTAAAAACAGTATGCTGCTTGGCAATCTCATGGATCAAATGCTGCACGAATTGTTGAAATGGCAACTTCACTTTTTGCTCGTAACGCTTTCTATTCAGATCGAACCAATCCTTGTTGTTATTGGCGGCAAGCTCCTTGAAAAAGTCTAAAAAATCGGCATCAAATGTAGTCATGAGTCAAATATACTACTAATCCGAACAAAAGTGTTGCCATTTTGAGTAAAGCAATTTTATTCCATTACCTTTGCAAAAAATCAATAGAAATGGCACACGTAAGTATCGGACACGTTGAAAACGCGATCAAGAAAGTAGATGGTTTGGATGAAAATGCATTGGATCGACTTTCGGAAGCACAAACCACGGCACAGCCGGTATTGTTGGGTTACGTGATGTCTGCTCCTCACGAGTACGAAAACCCGAACTTGGAAAATCTGTTGATCTATTATTACACGGTTATTCTGGAAGCATTTGCGCAGGCAGGTTTGCATCCCAAGACCATCACCGACGAAATGATCGATGAGTTTGAAGAACCGTATTTCCAAGTGTTGGACGAGTACTTTGAAAAAGAAGACGAAGCGATCTTGGAAGATTTCTGTGACCAACCGGATCTTGTGAAGTTCATGGCTATGGAAATCGGTATGGAAGATGCCGACGGTGTTACTTTGGATGACGAAACAGCTACTCAATTGTTCATCGTTGTTTTGGCAATGATCTCTCTTTTATCCCGTTCACTAGACGCATGACCCCGCAACAGATCGTGCAACGAATGATGGAGGAAGATACCTACTCGCAATGGCTGGGTATTGAAATCGTTCACGTAGAAGCAGGATCTTGTGAATTGAAAGCAGTCGTTCGCGAAGAAATGCTGAACGGTCACCGCATCGCACATGGAGGAATTTCTTACGCCCTTTCTGATTCCGCTTTGGCATTTGCCTCAAATAGTCGTGGTCAAAAATGCGTGAGTATCGAAACCTCAATTGCTCATATTGCTCCTATCCAGTTACACGATGAATTGCGCGTAGTCTGTACTGAATTGAATTGCGGTAAAAGTATCGGCCGCTACGAATCACTGGTATACAATCAAGAAAACAAACTGGTTGCGAAGTTTTCCGGAACTGTTTTCATAAAATCAGATACCTGGTAATTTTTCTTCTTTTTATTATGTGTGCATAATATATTTTTGGTACATTCGTATCAAATCATTGCTATGCAACACAAACCAGATTATTTGCTGGATCTCGACGTTCGTTTGACTTGGCATAAAATGGCTCGCATGTACAATCAGCAAGCAGCAGCTCACGGCATTTCCATGTCGGTTGGTTTTATTCTACTTCACGTTGATAAAGAAGGGACTCCCAGCACGCAGTTAGGCCCGCGCATGGGAATGGAGCCAACAAGTCTTTCACGCACCTTGAAAACCATGGAAGAAAAAGGTCTGATCCGTCGAGAATACGATAAAACTGACAAACGTATCGTCCGCATCTTTCTTACAAAAGAAGGACTTGAAGCTCGCTACATGGCCAGAGATGTTGTATTTGAGTTCAACAACAAACTCATCCAACGCATCCCCAAAGAACATATAGACATTTTTGAATCCGTCATTCAGCAGATCCAAGGGATCTTGGATGAGCAGGATACTAACGCATAAACAGATCAAATTATGAATAGACACATTCGAAAAGTAGCCGTTTTAGGATCGGGTGTCATGGGGTCTCAGATAGCTTGCCACTTCGCCAATATTGGTTGCGAAGTGCTTTTGCTGGACATTGTACCACCTGCACTTACTGAACAGGAAATTGCGGCCGGATTGTCCGAGACCGACAAACAATTCCGAAACCGCATTGTGAACGACTCCTTGCAAGCGGCATTGAAATCAAATCCATCGCCGATCTATCATGCTTCTTTTGCGAAGCGTATTCAGACCGGAAACTTTACTGATGACATGTCACGGATCGCTGAAGTGGATTGGATCATCGAGGTAGTGATCGAGAGACTTGACATCAAGTTACAAGTATTAGAAAACGTAGAGAAATTCCGTAAGCCGGGCACCTTGATCTCGTCCAACACTTCTGGTATTCCGATCCACCTAATGTTGGAAGGAAGGTCTGACGATTTCAAAAAACACTTCGCGGGAACACACTTCTTCAATCCACCACGCTACTTGCCGTTATTGGAGGTCATTCCAACGGCATCTACAGCTCCCGAAATTGTGGAATTCTACATGGAATACGGGGCAAAATTCCTCGGAAAGAAAACCGTATTGTGTAAAGACACACCTGCATTTATTGCGAATCGCGTGGGCGTTTATTCCATTATGGCCTTGTTCCATGCGATCAGTGAACTGGACATGACCATTGACGAAGTGGATAAACTGACTGGTCCCGTTTTAGGAAGACCGAAGTCGGCCACTTTCCGAACCTGTGATGTTGTGGGACTAGATACGCTTGCTCATGTGGCAAACGGATTGAAAGCAAACTGTCCGAACGACGAAGAAAGTGCGCTTTTCCAATTGCCGGATTTCGTGAGTAAAATGCTCGAGAATAAATGGCTGGGGAGCAAAACCAAGCAAGGATTCTACAAGAAAACCACGAACGAAGCTGGAAAGAAAGAAATCCTTTCCCTGAATTTAAAAACCCTTGAATACGAGCCGGCGAAAAAGGTTTCCTTCCCTACTCTGGAAATGGCCAAACCGATCGATGATTTGAAACAGCGCACCAAGATGTTGTTCATGGGCATGGACAAAGCGGGAGAATTCTACCGCAAAATATTCGGTGGCTTGTTTGCATATGTGAGCAATCGCATTCCGGAAATTTCGGACGACATCTACAAGATTGACGATGCGATCAAAGCCGGATTTGGCTGGGAACTGGGACCTTTCGAAACGTGGGATCTACTCGGATTCAAACAAGGAAAAGAATTAGCACTCAAAGCCGGCAAACAATTACCTGCTTGGATCACCGAAATGGAAGCAGCCGGTATTCAAAGTTTCTACAAAGTTGAAAACGGCAATAAATGGATCTATGATCCGCAAAGTAAAAATTACGTCATCATTCCGGGTACTGAAGATCTGGTTTCACTGGAAGTATTGCGGGCAACGAACAAAGTTTGGGGTAATACGGACACGACCTTGGTTGATCTGGGAGACGGTATTTTGAACCTCGAATTCCACACAAAAATGAACACGATTGGTGGTGGCGTGATCGAAGGGATCAACAAAGCGATCGATCTGGCAGAAAAAGAGTACAAAGGATTGGTTATTTCAAATACCGGAGGAAATTTCTCGGCCGGAGCAAATGTTGGGATGATCTTCATGATGGCTGTGGAACAGGATTACGACGAACTGAACTTTGCCGTGAAAGCCTTCCAGGATACGATGATGCGTGTGCGCTATTCGAATATCCCTGTGATCGTGGCACCACACAATTTGGCTTTAGGTGGCGGCTGTGAATTATCCATGCACGCCGATAAAGTGGTTGCGCACGCAGAGCTTTACATGGGCTTGGTAGAATTCGGTGTCGGACTCATCCCGGGCGGTGGAGGATCTAAAGAATTCTCCAAACGTTTATCGGATGAATTGAATGACGGCGATATCAAGATCAACCGTTTACGCGATCGCTTCCTGAGCATCGGACAAGCGAAAGTGTCGACTTCGGCATACGAAGCTTTCGACTTGGGATACTTGCACAAAGGAACCGATGAAGTGATTGTTTCCCGCGAATTCCAGTTAACGAGAGCCAAGCAAGCAGCATTAGAACTGTCTGAAAAAGGATACGTTGCGCCAAAACGCGAAAAGAATGTGACCGTTCTAGGCCAAGAAGGTCTTGGTATCATATACGTTGGTGCAAATTCGATGCTTTCCGGAAACTACATGTCGGAACACGATCAGGTGATTTCGGAAAAACTAGGCTGGGTCATGTGCGGAGGCGATTTGAGCGAAAACACGGTAGTTTCAGAGCAATACTTATTGGATCTGGAACGCAAGGCATTCGTAGAATTGTGCATGCAGCGTAAAACGCTCGAGCGCTTGGAAAGCTTGGTGAAAACAGGGAAGATTTTGAGGAATTAATTAGACAATAGACTGTGGAAAATGGATGTTGGATAGGGGCATTGGACTTTAGACGATAGACATTGGACATTAGACGATGGACAGAGGACAGAGGACAAAGACATTGGACAGAAGACAAAAGACCGTTGGTGGGGATTTGACAGAAATAGTATATCGTAAGAGAATAAATATTTAATCGATAGAAATGGTTAAGCACAATTTCAGGAAATTAGAGATTTGGAAAATTGCCATGACGCTGGTCACTGAAGTTTACAAGGTGATCGAACATTTTCCTTTGGAAGAGAAGTATGGCTTAAGATCGCAAATTACTCGCTGCGCAGTATCAATTCCGTCAAACATCGCTGAAGGATCAAGTCGCTCCTCGATAAAGGAATTTTCTTATTACTTAGATGTTGCCAATGGTTCTTGTTTCGAACTCGAGACGCAATTGCTCATCGCTTCAGAATTATTTAAACTAGATAATAACGAGTTAGTTGAGAAGTGTCAACAACTTCAGAGAATGATAACTGGATTTAAACAAACATTGAAATAACTAGAAAGACAAAGACAAAATGAGTCCTTTCTCTTTTGTCCCATGTCCTTCGTCAAAAAAAAACAATCATGAGTAAAGCATATATCGTAGCGGGATTCCGCACAGCAGTTGGAAAAGCAGGGAAAGGAGGTTTTCGTTTTACAAGACCCGACGACTTGGCGGCTAAAGTGATCGAACATTTGATCGCAAGCGTTCCACAATTGGATAAGGAGCGAATCGACGACGTGATCGTAGGAAACGCGACGCCTGAGGCTGAACAAGGTCTCAACATGGGCCGTTTGGTTTCATTAATGGGATTGAAAACAGATAAAGTTCCCGGAATGACGGTCAATCGTTACTGTTCTTCCGGATTGGAGACGATCGCGATCGCGAAGGCGAAGATCGAAAACGGTATGGCTGATTGTATCATTGCCGGTGGCGTGGAATCTATGTCGGTAATGGCAATGGGCGGTTGGCGAATCGTTCCAAACCCGAAAGTTGGAAAGGAAAATCCAACGTGGTACTGGGGAATGGGACTCACCGCTGAAGCCGTGGCGAATCAATACGGTGTTTCGCGCGAAGAGCAAGATGCATTTGCACTGCGTTCTCATGAGAAAGCCTTGAAAGCCATCGCAGAGGGACGCTTCAAAGAAGACATTGTGCCGATCGAAGTGGAACACATCTTTTTGGATGAGCAAGAAAAACGTCAGGTAAAAACTTATGTAGTAGACACCGATGAAGGTCCGCGTGCCTCTACTCCGGAAGCATTGGCGAAACTAAGACCGGTTTTTGACGCCAAAGGATCTGTTACTGCGGGAAATTCTTCGCAAACATCGGATGGTGCAGCTTTTGTTTTGGTGATGTCGGAACGTATGGTGAAAGAATTGCAGATCGAACCGATCGCGCGTTTGCTGAGCTACAGCGTAGTTGGAGTGGAACCGCGAATCATGGGGATCGGACCGGTAGATGCCATTCAAAAAGCGATCGCTCAGGCTGGCTTGAGCATGAATGATATCGACCTTGTCGAGTTGAACGAAGCCTTTGCTTCACAATCCCTAGCCGTGATTCGCGAAACTGGTTTGAATCCGGATATCGTAAACGTAAACGGAGGCGCAATTGCGTTAGGTCACCCACTGGGTTGTACCGGAGCCAAACTGACCGTTCAATTGATCAACGAATTGCGTCGCCGCAATAAAAAATTCGGCATTGTCACCATGTGTGTTGGAACCGGACAAGGCGCTGCAGGCGTGATCGAGTTGTTGAAGTAATTCAGATTTTAAAAACAAAAGAAGTCGACTTTTCGGTCGACTTTTTTATTGCCGCTTAACGTTTTTTGACTGGCGCTCCGGTCGATTTTCGTTATGTTTGTAAAAAGTCTGAAAGTGACACGTATAGCTGCCCTTTTTATCATTTTGGCCTTATCGATCGTTTGCCTGGTACTAGGGAAACAATTGATCATACCGTTCATGTTTGCCATTTTGATCTGGTTGCTCATGCGCAAATTCCGCGAGGTTTTGGACAAAATACCCGTGATCGCTAAATGGATCCCGCGTTGGGTGAAAACCATCTTAAGCGCAGCTTTGTTCGTTGGGATATTCATCCTACTCGGTTCTGTTTTGGAAAAGAACTTGCTCACCCTGATTCGTTCCATTGAAAAACATCCGGGAAATTTCGATATTGCTTTGAAACAATTGGAGAACTACCTTCCATCTCAGCAAGAGATCCAAAAGCAATTCAACATCGAGCAAAATCTCGGGAAAGCATTTACGATCATCATCAATTCTTTGGGCACTGTATTACAAAACGCCGCTGTGATCTTGTTTTATGTCATCTTCATTTTGCTGGAGGAATCCTCGTTCAGACCCAAATTGCACGCCTTATTCCCAAAGAAAGCTCAATTCGATCGTTCCAAAGTGATCTTCGATAAGATCGAAAAATCGGTCACTGACTACATTGGCCTAAAATCATTTATCGCTGTGATTGCGGGAGCATTGTCCTACTTCATTCTGCTTTTCGCGGGTATCGAGGCTCCCTTTTTCTGGGCACTGATCATCATGGTCATGAACTTCATTCCAACGATCGGCGCTTTGGTTGGAACACTGTTTCCAGCTCTCTTTGCGATGATCCAATTTGGCGATGTATCCTACGGATTGATGATCTTATTTTTAGTTGGTGGAATCCAAATGCTGGTAGGAAACTTCCTGGAACCACGCTTGATGGGAAATTCACTCAATGTAAGTCCGTTAGTTGCAATCATCGCCTTAGCATTTTGGGGAACAATCTGGGGAATTCCAGGCATGTTCCTGAGCGTACCGATCACGGTGATCATGGTGATTGTCTTTTCGCATTTTCCGGCAACCAAGTCTGCAGCGATCCTACTCTCTGAGAAAGGATTCACCCAAAAATCGGATGAAGCATGAGGTGGATTGCTTTCTTGGTAG
>JBMLQF010000105.1:0-8419 GCA_049241705.1 Fluviicola sp.
GTAAAACCGACATCACAGAACACGCAAGTAATGATCTTTAGTAGCCTGGTCTTTCTTTTTTACTTTCTACCGGCAGCACTTGTCTTGTATTACCTGTGTCCCAAAATTGCACGCAATGGAATACTCACCTTAATAAGCGTGCTGTTCTATGCTTGGGGAGGAATGGGTCATTTGGCCCTGCTCCTTGGTTCAATTATGGTTAATTTTTTCTTTGTACAACGCATTCGTGGAAATGAAGTGTCTGCGAAGAAATGGTTAACCATTGGTGTAGTTTTCAATTTGCTGGTATTACTTTTTTTCAAGTACCGCAACTTTTTTATGGAGATCGCTTTCCCGCAGGATGAATTTTCGCGCTTGGTCCTGCCCGTTGGAATTTCTTTCTACACCTTCCACCAATTGTCTATGTTGGTCGATATTTACAAAGACAGATCCCTTCCGAAGCCGAATTTCGGGAACACCATCTTGTACATTACCTTATTCCCGCAATTGGTTGCCGGTCCAATCGTTCGCTACAACTTCATCGCACACCAGCTATTACATCGTAAAGAATCCGTTCAGCTCCTTTATGAAGGCATTCAGTTATTCATCATTGGGCTTTCCAAAAAAGTGATACTTGCGAATACCCTGGCTGTTCTGGCAGATTCTATTTTCGACAGCAATCAGGAATTCTTAACCTCTAGCGCTGCATGGTTGGGAATAGTAGCCTATACCCTACAGATTTATTTTGATTTTTCCGGTTATACCGATATGGCTTTGGGCTTAGGTAAAATGTTCGGATTCGAGTTGCCTGAGAACTTCAATTTACCGTATATCGCAAAAAGCATTAAAGAGTTCTGGCGCAGATGGCATATCTCTTTGTCCACTTGGTTCAGAGATTATGTATATATTCCATTAGGAGGAAGTAAAAAAGGCGAAGCCCGCACCTATTTCAATTTGATCATCGTTTTTACCTTGACAGGATTTTGGCATGGTGCGTCTTGGAGTTTTATTTTCTGGGGACTTTTCCACGGTTTCTTTTTATTGATGGAACGCATGTGGTTGGAGAAGATTTTATCCCGCATTCCAAAGATTCTTCAATGGTCTTACACCCTATTGATTGTGATGATCGGATGGGTATTCTTCCGTGTCGAGGACTTTTCGAATGCCATGCAGTACGTACTAGAACTTTTTGCTTTCGATGTAGTGGGAAAATCAGCATTGTTTTATCTGAATAAAGAATTCATCTTCATGTTATTCTTTGGGATATTGTTTGCTGTTTTTTCTTGGAAACCGCTTTTAAATGCAACTTGGGTCAAAAGTCCAATACTAGAATTCGCAAAAAACTCTATGCTACTGCTGTTGTTCTTTTATTGTACGCTCAAGCTGACCAATTCGAGTTATAATCCTTTCATCTATTTTAATTTCTAATCGGGATGAATCGGTATTTTCTAATAATTGTTTTTGCCTGTATGTTGTTAGCCCCGCTAGCGAATGATTTGTTTTCTTTCGTTCATTTCGAGCGGGAAGATGAAAACAGAACATTTCAGGATACATTGACGATCAATATCAATCGCTTGGATGATTTTCCGAAAGATTGTGAGGCATACATCAATGATAATTTTGCTTTTCGCACACCTGCTATAAAACTTTACCAAAAGGTAAAATCACACATTTTCGAAACAGCGCCAACAGATAAAGAAACCGTTCTCATTGGAAAGAATAAACGCTATTTCATTGCAGGAGAAGAGAAGAAATTGTTTGAAGGAGAAGCTACTTTGAGTCAGGCTCAATTGGATTCCTTTCAAAATGAATGGAATCGCAGAAATGCTATATACCAGAAAAATCACATTCAAACATTTTGGCTCATTGCCCCCTCTGCTTTGGAAATTCATGATCGAGAGCTTCCAGAGAACGTGCAGAAATTAAACACGTTGAACGCTACTTTGCAATTCGTAGAGCGCATGAACCAGAAAAATGCGGGTCTGGTAAGCTACCCAGCAAAACTCCTACGACAGTTGGCTGTTTCGAATAATTTGTATTTCAAAATGGACAACCATTGGAATGAAGCCGGGGCTTATTATGCTATGCAATCGTTTTTTCAGGGCATGAAACTTCGAATGCCAAGTTTCAATGGATCGTTTATGAATGATACAATCCATGTGTTGAAAACGAAAAAAGGAGGTTATTTGGCGGATCAATTGCACATGTCGCATAAACGAGAACTTTACATGGCTATCCAGTTACGATCGCCACAAGCTGTCAAATCACCAAAATTCAATTTCCCGGTGACAGAAGGATTCCCATATCCGGATGACTTTGAACAATACTATAAAAATGATCACGCCAAGAATAAGAAAAAAGTGTTGGTCATAAGGGATTCCTTTGGATCTGATTGTATTCCGTTCATTGCAGAAGCTTTCTCAGAGTCTTTATTCATTTTCGATGGCTGGAAATATGGTATGAACACCAATATCTTGGAAGCCTATAAGCCGGACATTGTCATCTACATCACTTACGAGCCACACTTGCTGAATTTTATTCGGAAATAGAGGTGTTACTTATGGATTGTTAGAATTTTCACAGTTTGTTAAGGCCAAAAGGTAAAATTGCCTTTTTACCTCGTAGATTTCATCCTGAAAAAATCCACCCAATTTTACCTAATTTCGCACTATGAATAAACAGCAAAAGGAAGCTCAAGATCCCGGATTAGGTACCTCCTTCAAACAAGCCGTTCCGCGGATGATGAATGAAGACGGAACCTTCAATATAGAACGAAAAGGGACCATCGCTACCTACAAGGATGTCTACAAATACCTCGTCGAGATTAAGACTTGGCAATTCATTTTTGTGTTGATCATCGCTTTTCTGAGTTTGAACACCTTATTCACCATTGGCTATTTATTCATCGGTATCGATCAATTGAATGGCGTACCGGAAACTCAAGCTCCCTTTTTGGCCGCATTTTATTTTTCGGCACAAACGTTTACGACCGTTGGATACGGCGCTATAGCACCAATTGGGAATGGCGCCTCTGCATTGGCAGCGGTTGAAGCTTTTGTAGGATTGATCTCCTTCAGTATCGCAACCGGTCTCGTTTATGGACGCTTCTCAAAACCATCAGCAAAAATTGCTTTCTCTAAGAACATTTTACTCACTCCACATCGCGACAAAACAGCCTTGATGTTCAAAATTGTGAATACGCGAAATAGCGTCTTGCTCAATACAAAAGTGCATGTCATGATCTCATTGACTAAGCCCAACGCCGACCATACGGCTTATGAACGACACTATTTCTCGTTGCCATTAGAGATCGACTTTACACGTTATTTTCCACTTACCTGGACACTGGTTCATTTTATTGATGAAGACTCACCGCTTTTTGGCATGTCGCTGGAAGAAATCATCGAACGCGATGCAGAGGTACTGATCATTGTTGAGGCCTTTGACGAAACCTTTTCTCAAAACGTATTGCAAAAGAATAGCTACGCTGGGCATCAATGGTTAGGAAACGTCAAATTTGCTCGAAACTTTGGCACTACTCCGGAAGGCAAGATCGTTTTAAATATCCGCGAATTGGATGATGTCGTGCCACTCTGATTTTGCTGTAACTCAAACTGTAACTTATACGTATTTTTAAACTATGTCTGAAAACGCATCCGTGCTCTATCCTGTTATGGAACATTTTTACACCCTTCAAGGAGAAGGAAAGTACACTGGCAATGCCGCGTATTTCATCCGTCTTGGAGGCTGTGATGTTGGCTGTGTCTGGTGTGACGTAAAAGAATCATGGGATGCAGAGGTTCATCCAAAAATGAGCGTTTCAGAATTAATAGAAACTATAGCGACTTTTCCGGTCAAACACATTGTGATCACAGGAGGAGAACCTGCCATGTACGATCTCAACCCCTTGGTGAATTCCTTAAAGGAAAGCGGATATTATGTTGCCATCGAAACATCCGGAGCACATCCGTTACAAGGACGAGTGGATTGGTATACCTTCTCCCCGAAAAAATTCAAGGAACCTGTTGAAGAAGCTTATTCCAAGGCGAGTGAATTGAAAGTGGTGATCTACCATAAGAGCGATTTTGACTGGGCATTGGATCACGCACAAAAAGTGCATTCCGATTGTTTATTGTACATTCAACCGGAATGGTCAAAACAGGAACGATTATTGCCAGACATCATTGCCTTTGTGAAGGAGCATCCCAATTGGAAGCTTTCCTTGCAAACGCACAAATACTTAAACATACCTTAGCGATGAAACATTGGTTATTAACTTTATTCGTTGTTTTTCAATTCATTGGTTGTACAACTGCCCAATACACCTATTCCTCAAAGGATAAGAAAGCTATTGAATTGTTGAAAAAAGGTCAGGAAGCAGCACGTAGCAGTTATGCAGAAGCAACTAACTATGCATTAAAAGCAATTGCAAAAGATCCAAATTTCTGGGAGGCACACTTGTTCGCTGGGGAAATGTTCGAATATCAAAAAAAGAACAAAGAAGCGATCTATCATTACCGCGAAGCACTTCGCATCAATCCAACACATAGTCCATCAGGTGGTACATACTTCTATTTAGGTGCTTTGGAATATGCAACGAATGATTTCGAGAATGCTAAAAAGGATTTGAATAAATACATCACTTATAAAAACGCTGATCCGAAACAGATCCAGGCCGCACGCGAGATCTTAGAAGCTTGTGACAAAGCGATCGAAGCCTTGAAAAACCCAGAGAAATTCGAGCCAGTTAACTTAGGACCGGGAGTAAACACCGCTGATCCGGAATACTTCCCTACTATTACGGTTGATGGAAAAACCTTGTTATTCACACGACGCATTCACGACGATAAAGTCCCTGGCCCAATGAAAGAGCAAGAGGATTTTTACGTATCGAATTTAACACAGTACAACGCTTGGGGAACTGCAGTTGCAATGCCTGAAAACATCAATACAGTGCGAAACGAAGGAGCACCAACGATCGCAGCTGACGGACGTAGTTTGATCTTCGTGGCCTGTGCCATGGGAGATGTTCAGGATTACGGTCCTGGACGTGAAGGTGCTGGAAGTTGCGATATGTTCGTTACAAAACGCATGGGAAATAATTGGACCAATCCAACGAATTTGGCAGGAAAGATCAATACGCTGAGCTGGGAATCGCAACCAAGTTTATCTGCTGATGGAAGAACTATCTATTTTATCCGTCGCGTGAGTGGTCGCGGAATGGAAGCAGACGCCGATGTCTTCATGTCGAAACTGCAAGACGACGGAACTTGGGGAGTCGCAACGCGCTTACCGAATACGATCAACACACCGTATCCGGAAGAATCAGTACTGATCCACCCGGATGGAAAAACCTTGTACTTTGCTTCTCGCGGCCACAAAGGATTTGGTGGTTTGGACCTGTATGTGTCTCGCATGGATGCGGCAGGAAATTGGGGACCGGCAGAGAATTTGGGTTACCCGATCAATACTGCAGCTGATGAGAATTCCTTATTGGTGAGTGCAGACGGAGAGATCGCTTTCTTCGCTTCGGATCGTCCGGGAGGTTATGGTAAACTAGATATCTACTATTTCATCATGCCGGAGCGCATTCGTCCTACAAAAACCTTGTATTTCGATGGTTTGGTATACGACGTAACAACTCCGAACAAAAAACCGATCCCTGGTAAGTTCACCTTGATCGACATTAAAACGGGAAAAGAGATCGTACATTCTGAAGCCGATCCATTGACAGGTGCTTTTACCGTGTCCTTGCCAATTAACTGCGAATACGTATTGAATGTCTCGTATCCGGGCTACAACTTCTTCTCGCAGAATTTCAACATGACCGTTCCAGACAATCAGGAAGTGGTGCACATGGATGTGCCAATGGTTCCAATCTCTTCACCGGGAATCCCTGTAACATTGAAGAATGTTTTCTTTGATCTGAGCAAAGCTACCTTGCGTCCGGAATCGTTCATTGAATTGAATAAACTGCGTGATTTCTTGAAGTCCAACCCTACCCTGCGCATAGAAATTGCTGGTCATACCGATACACGTGGCGATGCAGTGGAAAACCAAAAACTTTCTGAAGCGCGTGCGAAATCAGTAATGGACTATTTGATCGCTCAGGGCATTGATGCAAAACGTTTGACTTCGAAAGGATATGGTGAAACGAAACCAATCATTACGGATGAAGCCATCGCAAAAATGACAACGGAAAAAGAGAAAGAAAAAGCACACCAGGAAAATCGTCGCACCGAATACGTGATCTTGAAATAACATGGCATTTCTTCGCTTAATACGCCCCATCAACTTATTGGTCATAGCATTGACCATGTACAGCGTGCGTATTTACTTTTTGCCTTATCTGGAAAATCAGACCAAATACGGGAATGAAGCCTTGGATTTTTTCATCCTGGTGTTTTCAACTATCCTGATCGCTGCTGGCGGAAATATCATCAACGATTATTTCGATGTAAAAGCCGACAAGGTCAACAAACCAGAAAAGGTGATCATTGGCAGGTTGATCAAACCACGTTGGGCCATCGTTACCCATTGGCTGTTCAATGCACTCGCTTTTTCCATGGCTTGTTACCTGAGTTGGAAGCATGAAACATTTTGGTATGTATTCATCCATTTATTCAGCATCAACGCCTTGTGGTTCTATTCCATGCAGTTTAAGCGGAAGTTCTTCATCGGGAATTTGTTGATCGCTAGTTTAACTGGATTAGTGCCTATTCTAAGCGGTATCTATTTTCTTGACATCACTCACCCCTATTCCAACACCTTGTTCCAGACGGCTCCGGAAAGTTGGTTAACAGGAATGAATTTAAAGATCTTCTTCGTGTTGTTCTTTGCGCTTTTCGCAACTGGACTCAACTTGGTGCGAGAGATTATCAAGGATATGGAAGATATTGAAGGAGACAAGATCTTGCGCGCTAAAACGATTCCGATCGTTTGGGGTATTCAGAAAACGAAATGGCTCGCATTTTCATTGATGATCGTCTTGTTCATCCTGCCTATTCCATTCATCGTGGAGGCTTGGCAGATCTACCACATGGACTTTTTGATCGCATTTTCACCGGCAATCCTCATTGTATTCGGTTGGCTACTAGCCTTGATCCTTCTTTTGAAAGCAAGTGAACGCAAGCATTTTAAGGTGATCAACGGTTTGATCAAGATCATCATGATCATTGGAACCTGTTTCCCGTTTTATTGGCATTTCTATGGTTAAACCAACCTTTTCCTTGATCTTGGGTTCAGCGTCTCCGCGTCGTCGAGAGTTATTGTCTGCATTGGGTTACGACTTTACACTTTTAGTAAAAGACACAGATGAATCCTTTGATCCAATCATGCCGGTCGCTGATGTGCCTGCTTTTCTAGCAGAAAAGAAAGCGAAAGCGGTACTTCCCTTCATCGATGTACAAAGCGCCGTATTATGTGCGGACACTGTAGTGATCTTAGACCAACAAATCTTAGGAAAACCAAATAGCCCTGAAGAAGCTGCGGAAATGCTTGATCGTTTAAGCGGCAAACAACACAAAGTGGTTACGGGGATCTGTCTGCAGTCGCATTACGGGAAGTTTGTGCAGTCGGATGAAACAATTGTCCATTTCAAAGAAATCCCTACAAAGGCGATCAACTATTACATTGAACATTACAAACCATGTGACAAAGCTGGAAGTTACGGTATTCAGGAATGGATCGGTCATCACTTTGTTGAGCGCATTGAAGGAAGTTTTTCAACCGTCATGGGATTACCAACTCATTGCATCGCCCCGTTGATCGAACAAATGGAGCAAAAAAAACGGGAATCTTAAAGACTCCCGTTCCAATCATTCAATACTCATTATTGCTTTACGAAAGGTGTTACACGTGTTCCACCATTTCCAATCAAGCGAACTAAGTAATATCCTTTCTGCAGATCTGTAATATTCAGATCCATTGCATAGGTGCCATTTTGTTGTTCCAACGAACTGTGAGAAACAACGCGTCCATTCATATCCACAATATCTAATGAAATTTCATTGCCGAGTTGACCAATGAATTCTACACGGATCTTATCATTTCCGGGATTCGGGAATACCACAAACTCTTCATTCGCTGCGTAATCCGGAACATCCAATGCAAATCCAACAGAGAAATCATAGCGATGATATTTTCCAAAATCACCCGGGAATGCCTCTACAATTGATCCACCAACCTTGCGTACACGGAAATAACCTCCGGTCTCACCTTCGTACTGCTGCGATGCCCAAAAACTGATTCCATCGTGATCTGTATCCATCACTGTGATTGAATAACAACCTGGAGCTAGATCGAAGGTGTCTTTATAGTCTGTATTGTTTGTCAAGGTATTGCGTTGGAAAATGATGTTTCCAGCAGCATCCTGCAATTTCCATGAATTCTCATTGGCCTTGTTGTTGGTCTGGAACCAAACAAAGAACGGTCCGTTGAT
>JBMLQF010000105.1:8429-10742 GCA_049241705.1 Fluviicola sp.
TATTCAACAGGTTTGTAAGCAACATTGCGGTAGTTGTTCGCTGCATACTCATCCAAATCTGGATAACCACCAACAGCCCAAACTTGTGCATGGAAGCGTTCATCCGGATTTGCTCCCCACCAGAAGGCCTGATCATTGATCGGAACTTCTACGATCTCTTTCTCCAAGAAAGCCAAATTCCCTGTCCATTCGTATTCTACAAACGAACCGTAAGTTACCCAAATACGGATATTACACTTCGTCAAAGGTTGTGCTCCGTTATTCTGCAAGATCACACGCGGATTGGAACAAGTTGGGTTCCATTTGCTGTAATACTCGTAGCTGTTCGGATTCAAGATATCTACAATGGCTGCATCGTGTTGGAAGTTTGGAGATGAATAAGAAACCAAATCCATGGCCACTACATAATTCCCTCCAGCCTGAGCTTGGTCATTTGCAGGCACATCTTCAATGTCGTAATCCAATAAGACAGTATCTCCAGGCTGAACATACGGCGTTAAGTCGTGATCGTATTCTTTTACCATGTCACCAGGGCACCAGCCTTCACGCGCATACGGCCATGTACCACCTTGAGAAATGTTCGGATTCTCACCACATGCATTCTCTTCCCAGATCTCCCACGTAAAACGCGGAACACCATTCACCAAGATCTGATGATCTTTAGAATCCCATTCACAACAGTTCACTGATCCATTGTGACCATGTCCTGTAAATCGCGTTTTGATCTTAAACATATCCGACGTATCAGACAAAGGAACGGCTACTTCTTGCAACACAACATCATTGTCCATTTCACCGTAGTTGTAGCTTCGGAAATTATTCCAAATTGGTTGAATGTCATGAACGTCACGTGCAGGTACACCCTCAATGAAAGCGAATTTCAAGTCGATCAACTCTTGGGTATTGTGAGCGGCTAAATCCACGATACCATGCAAATACTTCTGATAATCGGTTACATCATAGATCCAGGTAAATCCATTTGGACCAAGGTCGAAACCAATTCCATAAGGCGTAATGTAGCGACCGATCTCAATGTCATTTACAATTTCGTAAGGAGGATTGTAATACGTGATCGTATCATTAGTCAATTGCAATAAAGGCGCTACCGCATTGCTTGAAATTACTGATCCATTCACTGCTAATGTGTCGATCGTACCATTTGGATACGTTGCCATGGTGTTCACAATGTGGAATGAATTGTCAGAAGGCGCGTATTCAAAAACAACATCCATGGGTGCGAAAACTGCACTCAAAACAGAATCGTTAACGGCAGCACTGTAGGTTCCTTGGATGAACCCAACTTCCGGAATTGCAGATACCGAAGTAGTTCCTGCAACCGGATACGCTGACGCTTCGATCATATTCACATCAGAACACATTCCCTTGCGGTCATTTACTGAACGGTCGATCATCGCCATTTCTCCATCAAAGTCATAATACAAGGCCAGGTCTGCATAGTACGGATGTGAAGCCTCTACTTGCTTATCTTTCCACGCTAAAAGGGTTGCTGCATCTAAGGCCTCAGTCCAAACTGTAAACTCATCGATCGAACCTTTATACGAGTATCCTTGGTTCCAATTGGAACCCAAAATGAACTTGTCTACTTTTCCAATTGGTCGAGTCAATCCAGTTCCTGAATGCCAAAGCACCCCATCACGATAAATGAACATTTGACCGGTAGATGTTTTCTTCACAAATGCCCAATGATGCCACGTTTCAATGTCGTTGTTTGTTGCAGCTTTTGAAATGCGGTCGTAACCCGGCCCCTCACCTGCGTCAAAATAGATAGTGTTATCCGACCACGGCATGTGGATATTAAAAATGCGCTGATTCAAGGAATCCACCATTTCTAAGATGGATGTATTTGTTGAATAACTACCGTTACCCTTAGCCCAAAAAGCGATGGTCACGTCGCCACCAAGATCCACATTATTCATGTCGATAGAAGCGAAATTAGATCCATTACTTGTGAAAACTCCATTGCGATTGAAATATCCCAGGGTATTACCACTCGTAGTCATAGCTGAAACAGATGCTGTATTCAATCCTAAGCGCGCATCTTCATAAACCAACTCAATGATCAAATTAGATGATCCATCGTAGGTAAAAGGCGTGGAGAAGTGCAATGCTTGGTAACCACTCGCCAAGTTCATCCATTGATCAGCATATACGGTTGTAAATCCAGTCGTTTCAAAACCGGTTAATGTTGAGTTGGTCGTGTGTTTTACACGAATTTGAACTCCTTGCAAAGCAGAAACACTATTCAGGAAATTCAAGGTCAAACCTTGCAGATCTCCAGCCATGGTAATTCCC
>JBMLQF010000106.1:0-6220 GCA_049241705.1 Fluviicola sp.
GGTACGAACAACGAATTTGGTTTCGATTACTTGCGCGACAACATGGCGCGTGCGGTGGAAGATCTTGTACAACGCAAACACCATTATGCAATCGTCGATGAGGTCGATTCTGTTTTGATCGATGATGCACGTACACCGTTGATCATTTCCGGACCAACACCAAAAGGAGACCAACACGAGTTCTACGAATTGAAACCGCGTGTTGAACGTGTGGTTGAAGCGCAACGCAAATTTGTGAACCAAGCTTTGGCTGACGCAAAACGCTTGTTGGCCGTTATCAGTTCAACAGCTGATGCGAACACCGATGTGAAATCGGCTTTGGAAGAAGGTGGAAAAGCCCTTTTGCGTGCTTACCGCGGTTTACCAAAAAACAAAGCTTTGATCAAATTCTTGTCTGAACCGGGTGTAAAGGCTCACTTGCAAAAAGTGGAGAACCAATACATGGCGGAACAAGGAAAGCACATGAAGAAGATCGACGCGGAATTGTTCTTCGTGATCGATGAGAAAAATAACACGGTTGAATTGACCGAAAAAGGGATTGATCTGATCTCTGGAAGCGACGACCGCAATTTCTTTGTGATGCCAGACATTTCCACCGAGATTACCGCGTTGCAAAAACAAGGTTTGGCTGCAGAACAGTTCGACATTCAAAAAGATGCTTTGATCCGTGACTACAGCATTAAGTCGGAGCGCATCCACTCTGTTACACAACTCTTGAAGGCATATGCCCTTTTCGAAAAAGAGGTGGAATACGTGATCATGGATGGAAAGATCAAGATCGTTGATGAACAAACCGGTCGTATCATGGAAGGCCGTCGTTATTCAGACGGATTGCATCAAGCGATCGAGGCAAAAGAAAATGTAACGGTTGAAGCAGCTACGCAAACGTATGCTACCATCACCCTTCAAAATTACTTCCGTATGTACCACAAACTTTCGGGTATGACCGGTACGGCGGAAACAGAAGCAAAAGAATTCTGGGACATCTACAAATTGGATGTAGTCGTGATCCCTACAAACAAACCGATCTCTCGTAAAGACCAAAACGACTTAGTATACAAAACTGCTCGCGAGAAATACGCTGCGGTGATCGAAGAAGTTGGCAAATTGGTAAATGAAGGAAGACCTGTATTGGTGGGTACAACAACGGTAGAGATTTCTGAGTTGTTGAGCCGCATGCTCAAAATGAAGAACATTCCGCATCAGGTATTGAATGCGAAGTATCACCAGCGAGAGGCTGAAATTGTAGCTGAAGCAGGTAAACCAGGTGCAGTAACAATTGCTACGAACATGGCAGGTCGTGGTACCGACATCAAATTGGGTGAAGGTGTGCGCGAACGAGGTGGTTTAGCCATTATTGGTACGGAACGTCACGATTCTCGTCGCGTTGACCGTCAGTTACGTGGTCGTGCAGGTCGTCAAGGAGATCCAGGTTCATCTCAATTCTTTGTTTGTTTGGAAGATGATCTGATGCGTAAGTTTGGTTCTGAGCGTATTGCGCGCATCATGGACCGCTTAGGATTGAAAGAAGGAGAAGTGATCCAGCATAGCATGGTTTCGAAATCGATTGAACGTGCTCAGAAAAAAGTAGAAGAGAACAACTTCGGGATGCGAAAGCGTTTGTTGGAATACGATGACGTGATGAACGCACAACGTAAAGCCATTTACAAAAAACGTCGCAACGCCTTGTTCGGAGATCGTTTGGATGTGGATATTTCGAATATGTTCTACGATGTGGTTGAATCAATCGTATCGAACCATCAAGGACATTCGTTTGAAGAATTTGACTTGGAGTGCATGCGTGTATTGGGAATCCAATCGCCGGTTACTTCAGAACAATTCGCATCATTGCGCAGTTCTGACCTTGTTGAAGACGTTTACGAAAGTGTCATGCAGAATTATGTGCAGAAAAACCAACGAATCGCGATGGCAGTTTGGCCACAAGTGAAGCACGTATACGAAACGATGAAACAATTCAAGAACATTCAGTTCGAAGTTTCAGACGGAACGAAAGGCACGTATATCGTTGTAGAATTAGAAGAAGCTTACAATACAGAAGGTGCATACATTACAAAAGCGATCGAAAAGAACTTGGTTCTTGGAATGATCGACAACGAGTGGAAAGAGCACTTGCGTGAGATGGATGATTTGAGATCATCGGTACAACAAGCCGTTTACGAGCAAAAAGACCCATTGTTGATCTACAAACTGGAATCGTTTGAATTGTTCAAGAACATGTTGGGTCGCTTGAGCGCAGAAACTGTGGAATTCTTGGTGAAAGCACAGATCCCTACTACCAATCATGGAGAAGAGATCCAAACAACCAATAAAGAAGTAAGCCACGAGAATCATTACGAGAAAGCGGTTACTAATACCACAAGTACCGAACAGCCTCGTTTCGAAGGAAGCAATGGTTACGAGGAAGCGTTGCGCAATTCAATGCAACAACGCGAGAAACAACAACCGGTTGTTGCTGAAACGAAGATTGGACGAAACAATCCATGTCCTTGTGGAAGCGGCAAGAAATACAAACAATGTCACGGTAAATAACACCATACAAAAGGTCGGCGCAAGTCGACCTTTTTTTATCTTTCACAGATTAGCACTACTTTTAGGGCATGATCCGAATAGGCATAGTTGGAGCAGGAAATGTTGGACGTAATTTGGCGCAAGCCTTGCACCAGGCTGGTATTGCTATCTGTTGGGTGAAAAGCAAAAATCTGACAAGCGCTAATTTGTTGGCTAACGAACTCGGAACGCAGGCTATTGAGAATTGGACGGAGTTTGAACCCGTTGACCTCATCTTGGTGGCTGTACCTGACAAAGCGGTAAAAGAAGTTTGCATAGAAGCCGTGCAATATGCACCATGCGCTTCGGTTAGTGGGACAGTTGGGATTCAAGAGATGCTTGGATCCTTTCCGATTGGCGTTTTCTATCCTTTGCAGAGCTTTACAGTGAATCGGAAAATAGATCTCCGATCAGTTCCTATTTTGATAGAAAGTGAACATGAAGAACTACGTAAGCTTTTATTGTATTTAGGTAAGCAGATATCAGATACAGTGCAGGAATGCTTTGAAAACGAACGAAAGCACTTGCATATTGCAGCAGTATTTGCCAACAATTTCACGAACCACCTGTTGTATCAGGCAGAACACTATTGCCAAGAAAACAAGGTAGCGTTCGAACTGTTAAAGCCATTGATCACGGAAACACTCCAAAAAGCAATGGAAATAGGTCCGAAACTGGCACAAACAGGACCTGCCAGACGACATGATGAAGAAACAATAAACGAACACCTTACGAAGTTATCTGAGCCAGCTCGAGCCATTTATCGACTAATCAGTGACTCCATAGAACAGACTTACAAATGATCAGTTATAAAGAACGACTCAATCACGTGACCACCTTCATGTTTGACGTGGATGGTGTATTGACCAATGGAGATGTATTGCTCATGAATGGTGATGTATACCGCACCTTGAATTCCAAAGACGGTTATGCGCTTCAATATGCCAGTAAAAAAGGCTACAAGATCTTCATCATCACCGGAGGGAATAGTCTGGATGTGAAGCACCGTTTAGATAATCTGGGAGTTACGGAAGTGCATTTGCGTAGTGCAGATAAACTGCAGGTGTATGAACAGATTTGCGAAAAATACCAGTTGCGCGACGAAGAGGTTTTATACATGGGCGATGACATTCCGGATTTACCGGTTTTGAAACGCGTTGGCGTGAGTACTTGTCCGCAAGATGCCGTTCCTGAGGTGAAAGCTGCCAGTCATTATCAGTCGCCGCTATTGGGCGGAAAAGCATGCGTGCGCGATGTGATCGAGCAAGTATTAAAAGTTCAGGATACATGGATGACCGAAGAGGCCTATCATTGGTAGGTCAGTTAATTCTTCACCACTTTCGCCACTCCTGTCCCCTTTTCAGAAGTTAATTGCAGGAAGTACGTGCCCGCTGCTAATTGAGAAAGATCTATTTGGTATTTTCCGCTCGCATTGAATTGGGCATGTTCCTCTCCATTGATAGCTAAAACGCGGATTTGTACTATCTTCTCTCCCAATTCCAATGTCAGTGATTCTGAGAAGGGATTTGGATAGATCTTCACCTGTGCAAAGGCGCCATTCTCGATGATATCTACCAAGGGGTTAATTGGAGGTAAACTATTCGAAGGAAACACATTCTCGTTTCCAATTTTAACAACAAAGACAGAATTTCCACCGCCGCCAATTGTAGTATGAAAACCTACGAATACGGCATAACCATCTTTTGTGGGTATCATATGATTGATCTGATCCTGACCGGTTCCGTTATAACCCAAACCGTAACCATCCCAACCAAAATAAGAGGCGAAGCGGTAAACTATATTATCCTCACCTTCCGGAAATGTTGGGAAACCGGGATTAATAGCTTGCGTAGCGACAAAGAACTTTCCATTACTCATTGCTGTGTATTGCACACCGCCAACATATCTTGCTGAGTGATCACTATGACCCTCCTCATTCCAAACAATATTCCCATTAAAATCGAGAGAAGAACGGAATAGATCGGCATCGGTATATCCTGTAAACACAGACTCTCCCAGCGCCATAATCTCCGTGGTAATGATCAATTCATTGATTTGAGCGGCACATGCTAGACCCAACTGCTTGTTCCAAATCAAATTGCCATCGATATCCATTTTGGCAACATATCCTTTTTGTTTCAAAGAATCTTCGTTATACCAAGAACCGGCAATAACCACATGCATTGTATCTAATTTTTTCATGGCCAAACCTCGATCCGGACCAGTGCTCCCGATTTTCTTGGACCAAACTACTTGCCCCGCTTTTGAGATGCGCGCCAAAAGGATATCATTTTCACCAGAAGCCGTGCTATCTGTTTCACCAATGATCAAAACACTACTGTCTGCCAACAAAACGGCGTCGTTTACCCATTCGTGTGCACCCAAGTCGATGTGTTGTTCCCACTGCTGTTCCCCGGATTCATTCACAAAGGTCAACCACGCGTCAAAATTTGCAGAAGCACCACTCGATGAAGCTCCAGCGATGAAATAACCATACCCGTCAATTGCCAGAACGCGACGTCCGTTTTCAAATTCCGAACCCCCGTAAGCTTTGGACCAAAGGTAATTTCCGGTTTTATCAATATGTAGTAAGAATGCCTGTGAAGGAGCATCTTCAAAACTAGAGGAAGAACCCGTAATCAAGTAGGAACTGTCTGCCAATTGCACAATTCCCTCTCCTTTGTCGTATCCGTTTCCGGAAAAACACTCGTAGAATGACGTTTGCGCCCCAACGCTTTTTGGGAAAATCATCACTACTAATAAAAGGCGTAAAATCAATTTAAGTTCCATGACAAGCGAAGTAATAATGATCTACCAAAAGCATTTTTCATGATCCATCCCAAACTATCATCTGTGCCTAAGCTAACTGAAACTATAGGAAGTGTATAATTCAAGTATAATCCACTGCGGAAACCGCCAAATCCACCATAGGATCCTGAAACAGCCACAGATAAGGTTTGAATTGGCTGGTAATGCACACCAAAAAATGCCATTGGCACGCTGTTCAAACTTGGATATAATCTGATACCGAAATAAGTTTGCCATTTTGTCGCCAAATGCTTGTTGATCATTTTAGCTACTTGTAAATAGCCAGGCAAGACCACCCAACGTTTTTCTGTCGTTTTTTCAATCCCCATGGAATCCAACAAGGAAAAATCATCGTCAAAAGCATTGTCACTCGCTGTTAACTGGTCCAATTCAAACCCGGTATACTGATAACTTGAATCGACATTATACGCAGTAACAGGCTGATGCATATAGGCAAACCCTACGTTTTGAGCACTAACCTGAAACCAGGCGCTTCTGCCTTTGACCCATGGCGTCTCTAAGCGGTACTCACCGTCCAGCGCAACACCCAAACCTTTCGAAAAAGCGTTTCCAGTTGTGGTGTACATATCTCCACGTGCTTGCAGATCTATTTGAGTAGCATCCGCATTTTGAGTAAGCAAACCATCGCGAATGCTACCTTTAAAAGCCTGTTGTACATTCACAAAATTGAGGAACAAGCCTGAACGCGTGTATTTGTTTACTATTCCTCCACCAATTTTTTGAAAAACCATGAAATTGGCTGTAGTATTTGAAAAATCGGCTGTTTGATCCAGATAAGATTCATTTCCATAGAACAATAATCCGAACACATCTTTGCCATAAC
>JBMLQF010000106.1:6230-18204 GCA_049241705.1 Fluviicola sp.
AACTTCCAGTTGCGTAATACCCGGCTTTTAGAGCCCACGTGAGCGAATCTCCACTACCAAACCCACCTTTTCCGTTGTAGAACCGTATTTCATTGTTACTTGTAAATCCAAAGCGATTGATCTCACCGTGTTTCTCAAAACTTCGGTTTTTCATTGCCTCATCAATGAAACCACCCCACAACAAGGTGTTTGACATGTCCACTCGCAGGGAACTTCCTTGGAATTCCGCTCCTCCATCAAGTTCAAGAGATGTGTGCACCGCGAAAGTCGTATCCATGTACAAGGGCTGATTGTATTGTGCCATAGCGACAGGCGCAATCAATACCAATATCCAATTCAAGTACTTCATTAAATGCGATTTTCGATTACTAGTTTAGCACCTAATTTAAACCCGAAGAAGGCATTGGCAGGAATTTGTTGCTGCGTACTTGTGCCATTCGTTGCGTTTGGAGTATTTAAACGAACTTTTACAACCATTTTTTCGGTGCTATTGAGCAATTCCAATTGCGTTTCATTCAAATTCAACTGTACATAAGAATCTTTCTGCTGCACACCATTTACTAGCGTTCCATAAACCGACGAAGCGATCACTTGTGTTGCTGGTATACTCGTGAGCGTATTTCCGGATTCATCTTGCAAGTAAAGCATCAAATCTGCTTCCAAGGGGAATGCATTGGTACACTTCAACCAGATGTATCCCGATTTAACGTGCGTGGCTTCCACATCTTGATTCAATGAAAAATCAAAGGTATCCTGAACGATCAGGTCCGTCATTCCAATGTTCATAGGCATGTTTGCAGTGAGCTGCACATTCAATGGATGCTCGTCAAAGATCTCGTCCCAACCACCGGAAACATTGCCCCATGGATTTAGTTGTAACTGATAAGCAATTTCATTCAAATGCCCGTGATTCTCTAAGAACTGTTCGATATTACTATTACCTGCATTGAATGATAAAACAGTTTCTGATGGATTTAAAGCGGCTTGAGTTCCAGTTGCGGCATTTACAGTGATCCAATCACCGATCGAGGGATGCGACAAGGCTACGGTATTTCCTTCCTTATTCGTGTTTTCCAACGAGATCAATTTCAATTTTCCATTTACTTTCAACCCGTTTTCCACGGTAATTCCAATAGTAGCTGCATCCAGATCCAATAAACCGGATTCAATAGCGGCCAGCGCATCAATGGTTTCAACGATCGTATCTGACAGCATTTCTTGACCAAAATAACCACGAGCATAATCCAATCGGATTTTTTCCATTTTGGCTTCAAAGCGCATCGAATCTTGATTGGTTACCACAACCGCTGATCCTAAAGGATCCGTTTTAACGATCATTTTCGTTTGAATACGATTGAAGGATGTCAAATTCTCTCCGCGTAAATCAACTTCATAGCCTGCAAGATCCACAAAAACGGACGTTATCGACGGATTCGCCAAGGTGCCTGCTGGAGCTGTGAGGTCCTTGGAAAGCGTAACTCCATTTTTAGTTGCACCAGGTATTTCAACCGTAAAGAAGGTTTTAGTCGCAATCGGATTTTTTACAATCAAATCGATCCCTCCTTCTTTGACACGGATCTTTTTCAATTGCACATCCCCCATATCTACAACGTGCTCTTGTACATCGTTCACGAAAGAGGTCCCCGGTTGCACATTGAACGAACTTAAACCTAAGGCATAACTGTGGTTCACTGTCGTGTCCGGTATTTCGATAAAATCGCTCAAACGCAATTCGAAAACCGAACGGTCAACTGACAATTCGTAATAACCCGAATTCACAGCCAAAATCGAATCCTCTACGAGGTCCGTAAACGTGAGGCTGTCGTGGATCAACGGCATCTGCCAATCCGTATCCCAAACAGCTTGTTTTCGTTTACAAGAAACAAGGAAAGCCGTCGCGACCATTAATAAGATGATGGTTTGTTTCATAAGCTGCTTCATTGATACCGCTTCCGGGAAGAGGTTGGAATTCTACACGCGTTCAATAACTGTTGCGTATCCTTGCCCCACACCAATACACATGGTCACCAAGGCATATCTTCCTCCAGTGCGCTGCAACTGATTCGCAGCTGCTAGCAAGATACGTGCTCCGGACATACCCAGTGGGTGACCCAAAGCGATAGCACCTCCATTCGGATTGATACGAGGATCGTTATCTGCTAAGCCCATGTTGCGTGTACACGCCAATACTTGAGCTGCAAATGCTTCATTCAATTCCAAGACATCCATTTGATCCAAGGTTAATCCTGCGCGCTCCAAAGCTTTGCGAGATGCCTCTACCGGACCAATTCCCATGATACGCGGCTCAACGCCAGCAACTGCTGCAGAAACAATGCGTGCAATCGGTTTCAAATTATATTTTTTCACTCCGTTTGAAGAAGCTAATAGCAACGCAGCTGCTCCGTCATTCAACCCCGAAGCATTTCCGGCAGTGACAGAACCATCCTTACGAAAAGCGGGACGCAATCCACCCAAACTGTCCATTGTTGTACCCGGACGCATGAATTCATCAGCATCAAATACTAACGGATCTTGTTTTTTACGTGGAATAGAAACTGGAGTGATCTCTTGCGCAAAAACACCATTTGCTTGTGCTTTAGCAGCCTTTTCTTGCGACCACACCGCAAATTTATCTTGGTCTTCACGACTGATCTGATACAATTCAGCCAAATTCTCAGCTGTCATCCCCATCGCATCTGTTCCGTAAAGCTCTTCCATTTTCGGGTTGATGAAACGCCAACCGAATGAACTGTCGAATAGTTGTTGATCGCGACCAAATGGCGTTGACGCTTTCGAAAGTACCCAAGGTCCGCGAGTCATGTGTTCAACTCCTCCGGCCACGTAAATATCACCAGCTCCGTCTTTCAAAGCACGCGCTGCATTGATTGCTGCGGACATTCCGGAAGCACACAAGCGGTTTACCGTTTCACCACCAACAGTAATCGGATATCCCGCCAACAACAAGCTCATACGTGCCACATTTCGGTTGTCTTCCCCCGCTTGGTTCGCACATCCCATCAATACATCCTCAATGGCTGCCGGATCCAGGGTTGGAACTTTTTCCAATAATGCTTTTAAAACGTGAGCACCTAAATCATCTGCACGAACAGGTGCTAATGTGCCTCCAAAATTTCCAATTGCGGTGCGCACACCGGCTACCAAATAAGCTTCATTCTCCATTTTTCAACAATCTCTATTTTCAGCCTTCATCTAGTCACAATCGAGTAAAACAAGGCATTCATGCATTTTTAACGAAGGCTAAGTTACTTAATATTTGTCCTTCAACAGCATTCAGGAAGTCGAATCCTAAAAGGTGTTGAAAACTATTCAATCGCTGCGCTGCAAAACTTCTTATTTTCAGTACCCTAAAACAAGCATAAACACTATGAAAAACGGATTACTGATTGCCATCGCTACGCTGGCATGCTGGTCCCAACTCTTCGGTCAGGCCGAGGAATTGACGCCGGCGGAATTGCGTTATCGCGACTCGATCACCAAACTGAATCAGCAGAACAACGCGATTGCTGCGAGTCAGGAAGCATACAACAAAGGAATTGAGCTCTTCAATCAAAAGAACTATTCGGCGGCTATCGCTTATTTTGAAAAATCGATCACGTCTGACCCTAATTTTACAGCAGCATATTACAACAAGGGAGTGGCCGAGAATGAAGCTGAGAAATATGCAGACGCGGTAAAAACCTTAACGACATTGATCGACAAGCAAGGCGGTTATGCCAAGGCTTATTTCCAACGTGGACGAGCGTATCAAGGTATCAACGACTATCTCAAAGCGGAAAAGGATTATGAAAAGTCTATTGCATTAGACGCGAAGAACCCGAAGGCGTATTACAACTACGGAACTTTGAAGTTCTTGCAGCAAGACTATACCACGGCCATCAAGTATTTCACGAAAACGATCGAATTGGATCCTAGCGGAGCCTTTGCTTTCAACGATCGTGGAAGTTGTTATCGCATGCTTGGAGATTACCCGAAAGCGTTGATAGACTACGAAGAAGCGGCTCGAAAGAACCCGAATTTGGCGTTCGTATTGAATAACATCGGTACAACGAAGAAAAAAATGAAGGATTATGCAGGAGCTTTACAAGCGTTTAACCGCGCAATCTCGGTAGACGCGAACTTCTACATGGCCTATAACAATCGTGGAGCAACACTTTTGGACAAAGGAAGTATCGACGATGCGGTAAAGGATTTTGAAAAAGCCTTGCAGATCAATCCGAAGTATGCACCAGCTGCTTCCAACTTGTCGGGAGTGTATTTCCGCAAGAAAGACTACAAAAAAGCCGAAGAAATGGCTACAAAAGCTATTGAGTTGGATCCGAATTATGCTGCAGCCTACGTGAACCGTGGTATGGCACGCGAAATGTCGCGTAACCTCGAAGGTGCATGCGGCGATTGGAAAAAAGCCAAGGACTTGGGCTCGAAAGAAGGTAAGACGTATTATTCAAGCAATTGTAGTAACTAAAACTCGGACATCATGAAAAAACTCTTTATAGCAGTTGCATTGTTCCTGGCTACTACAGCTTTCGGACAGAACGTGGAGTTCAAGGTAGCAAATTTCAAAGACAACAAAGAAGGCTTGAAAAAGGCCGAAGAATCGATCGAAAAAGGAGATGAGTTTTACAAACCAGGAATGGAGTCTGTTTTCCTTGTACAGGATCCGGGAATGAATTTCGCAAAAGCTTTACAGCAATACGAAAGCGCTCAGAAATTCAACCCGAACAACGGATTGTTGAACTTCAAGATTGGGGTGTGTTATGCGAATTCGAACGATCCATTCAAAAGCATCGCTTACTTCAAAAAAGCGCAACAATTGGATCCTACCTGCGATCCGTTCCTGAACTATTATTTGGGATACGCCGCGCAATTGGAAGGAAAATACGATGAGGCAACGAAATTCTACACCACCTTCGAAACGGAATACAAAAAGGCGGACGATTTCTCCAAATTCGTTTCTCAGCGTAAAAAACAATGTCAGTTGGCCAAAGCTGCAGAAGCCAAACCGGTGCGCGCTTGGGTAGACAACGTACAGGCTTTGAACTCCAATCAAGATGACCTTGCTCCTTCTATTTCTACAGATGGTTCGGAGATGATCTTGAGCTCGAATCGTGCGAATGGTCACCAAACCAACGAGATCGGCCTGTATGATCACGATATTTACTCCTCTACCCTGTTGGATAACGGCTGGAGTGAACCGAAAAAATTGAACGGAGGAATCAACTCTACCGGCGACGATATTTCGAACTGCTTGTCGTATGACGGTACCAAGATGTTATTGCACCGCACGGAAGGTGGACAAACCGACATTTTTGAATCGAGATTGGTGGGTGCTAACTGGAGTGATCCGAAGAAAATGATCTTCCACATCTCTTCCGACAAAGCGAACGAGAAATACGCAGCTTATAACGACGATGGTTACCGCATCTACTTCTCGCGTGACAACGACAACCGCACAACCGGAACAGAAGTGATGTTCTCGGCCATGCAAAGTAAAATGAAGCAAGATTACATGGCAGCGGCCAACTTGCCGATCCTGAATTCGAAGTTCAATGACGGTCCTGTTTACATTACGATCGACGGAGAAACGATGTATATTGCTTCTCAAGGACACGAATCGACCGGTGGTTACGACATTTTCGTGAGTAAGAAAGTGTCTGGAAACTGGACAGCTCCAGTGAACATGGGGTATCCGATCAACACACCTTACGATGATTTCTTCTTCGCGGCAACAGCTAACGGCAAATTTGCATACATCGCGTCGAATCGTGCAGGTGGAGAAGGTGGATTCGACATTTACCGCGTGACATTCTGGGGTCCTGAGAAAAAACCGGTAACCGAAACCGAAGATTATTTATTGGCTTCTGTGGCTATGCCGGTGAAAGACCACAATATCGAAAGCACGGTTGAGGTGAAAAAGAAATCATTGACCGTATTCAAAGGAATTACGATCGATGCCATTTCGCGTAAACCAGTTGAGGCTCAGATCGAAATTACCGACAACGCAACAGGACAAGTGATCGAAACGTTCACATCGAATGTAGCAACCGGAAAATTCATCATTACGTTGCCTTCCGGGAAGAACTACGGGATCGCGGTGAAAGCAACCGGTTATTTGTTCCATTCGGAAAACTTCGATATTCCATCGGGTGCAGACGACAATTTGGTGAACAAGACCATCGAATTGAAGAACATCGCCATTGGTTCCAAGATCGCTTTGCGCAACATCTTCTTCGACCACGGAAAAGCAACCTTACGTCCGGAATCGAATGCCGAGTTGGATCGTTTGGTGAAATTGATGAAAGACGTTCCGAACTTGAAGATCGAGATCTCGGGTCACACCGACAATACTGGTTCTGCCAGCGTGAATGAGACCTTGTCGCAACAACGTGCGGAGGCAGTGGTTGCCTTCTTGACCGCAAAAGGCATCGCAGCAAGTCGCATGACAGCGAAGGGTTACGGGTCTTCAAAACCGGTAGCTCCAAACACCAACGACGAAGGGCGTCAGCAAAACCGTCGTACGGAGTTTGAGATCAAAGGAAACTAGTACAAGAACTCAACAATAGAAATGGCGTGGTCTGAGCAATCGGATCACGCTTTTTTTTGAAAAGTTCAAGAGGTTTAAAAGATCAAGAGTTCAAAAAGAGACCAAGTGAGGGAGAACATTGAAAATTGAAAAATGAGAATTTAAAAGGAAGCATTGAAAACGGTCTTCGCTAAATTGTGAATTATAGAATTAGTTAATTACACAATTCCGGAATTCGGCGATTCGATAATTCTTCGATGTTCGAATTATCGAAATCCATTGAAAAGATGATCCTTGACAGCAATTTCCCCCTCCAACAGTTAAGTTCTCACACCTGACATTATTCACGATTCTTTTCCTCCTAAAGTCCCTGGTTCTAATAGCCAATTTTCTCATTATGAAACGCTTCAAACAAGCTGATATGCCATGATTGTTCATGAAGAGACAATTTGCAACAAAAATGAAGTCTTAACTCTTTGAGTTTTCCTAAATTCACCAAAAGTTTAACCCCATGAAAGGTCTATTCATACTAACTCTCCTACTCTTGCCTGCTTTTCTGGTTAAAGCGCAACCCGACACGCTGCCTAAACCTCCAGTAACGACCGAGATCTGGGATGTAGTGGCTATTTATAAGGAACACACGGATAGTCGCGGGGTAACCCGAAAATTTACGCATGAATTGAAGGGTGAGATCTTGAATTACGATGCATCAACAGGTTTGATCACGTTCAAGGACCAGGAAGGAAAAATGTACGCCTTGAAAGCGGGAGATTACAAGTATTTCGAGTACGACAAGCAATTTACAGTGAAGAACAAACAAGTGGTACTTCGACCTCGTAAAAGTACAGGATTTGAATACAGCGTGGGGATCAACATGGGCTATTTCAATATCAATCAAGACTTTACGCCAGATGAGTTCTACTTGAATGGGTTCAGTTCAGCTGCCGATATTCCGGTGAGTTTGCGACTAGGTGCAAGCCGTTTTTTAAATGCGAAAAGTACGGTAGGACTAAGCGGGGAATATGCCTTGTTGATGGGCGATAGTCGTTATTTCAGCTTGGGAGCTCGATTCCAATATCTGTACAACACGGAAAAAAATGCGTCATTCTATTTCCCGGTTGCCGTGAATTACAGCAATTACCGCTTTGAATCCCAGTATCAAATTGACGACACCCTGTTTACCGATCCCACTTCTTGGCAATACCCAGCAAGTACAGATATGGACGTTTCCGTTTCTGCGGTTGAATTGAACATCGGGCAAGGGATTTCCTTCGCGTTGAAAAACAAACACGCCTTCAACGTGGAACTTTTATTGATGAAGCAGTTCGTCATAAACCAAACGTTTACTACAGATGAAGTAACAGATCCAAAAACCGCTTTCGGCATTAGCGGGTTGAAACTGGGACTCTCTTATAACTTTTAGCGTTCACAGCAGTCAATACGAGATGGGTCGTAATTGTAAATCCTGTTGATGTTCAAAATCCTGGCTGTTTTCATTGAGGTTCTTAATTGGATCCGAATTGCACTCTCCCCCATGGTGCTTGCTGCCATTATCGGTTTGCTAGTCTACGCTAGTAATCCGAATCGATTTGGAATGGGCCTGGCGATCGGGATCGAAGTGATCGGTTTTGTGATCGGTGCGATATGGGCTACACGGGTATGGATTAAACGAGGAACCAGTAATTTCATGGCAAGTACGATGGCCTCACCGGATATTGATGAAGCCGTTCGGCCGAAAGAGAAGAGCGAGCGTCCGAAATAACTGAACATTTCGCCCCTTTCAGCTGTTCTTTAGTCATGAAAAACATCTTGATCATTGGACATTCCTCAGGGATCGGCCAGGCACTTTCTGAAAAGTTGTCATCAGACAATCGCGTTTTTGGGACTTTCTCGAAAACCCCGGTTACAACGGAACATCCGAACGTTAGCTCCCATTATGTGAATGTAATGGAAGAAACCAACGATTGGAGTTTTTTACCTGAAACACTGGATGGAATTGTTTACTGTCCAGGAGCGATCAATTTGAAACCGTTTGCACGTGTAAAACCGTCAGATTTCGCAGAAGATTACAAATTACAGGTACTGGGCGCCATCACAACAATTCAAGCATGTTTGCCTTCCATGAAAAAAAGTGAAAACGGTAGCATCGTCCTTTTCAGTTCGGTCGCAGCCCAAACAGGATTCAATTTTCACTCTATAGTAAGTACCAGCAAAGGTGCCATCGAGGGATTGACCAAAGCCTTATCTGCAGAATTGGCTCCAATGATCCGGGTAAATTGCGTTGCTCCTTCCCTAACACAAACGCCGCTTGCCGGGAATTTATTGAACTCCTCGGAAAAGATCGAAGCCAATGCACAGCGTCACCCTTTGAAAAAGATTGGCACTCCCGCAAACATTGCCGATTTGGCCGCATTTCTTCTAAACGAACAGAGCAGTTGGATCACCGGTCAGATTATCCATATCGATGGCGGTATTGGAACGATCCGTTGACCCTTTGTATAATTAGCTCGTTTTCAATACTTTTATAAAACTAAACGAGCAATATGAAAAAACACATCCTGATTCTGACAGCCTTACTGAGCACACTTTTCATACAAGCACAAACTATCAGTTGTAGTTCTTTTTGTGTAACAAACATTTACAACGATAGCGTTCAGACGCAAGTTTCGATCCAGATGATCGACTCCGGCTTTGTGAATTATCCCTATGTCATGGCCATTTTGGATCAGAACGGCAACACGTTATCGGCTGGTTCTATGTTTTATTTTGGGCAAATTGGCGAAACAACACAAGATTATCCGAGTTCTTTAAGCAATACCGATTGGTCGAATTTTACTGGAACTGTTATTTTTGTTTACGACAACGACACCTGCTCGCTTAACTATCCGTGTGACCTCCTTAATTCACCAGAGGACGATTTAGACCTATTATTTACAGTTTTTCCAAATCCAGCCACTACCTTCATTAACCTGAATAGTATTGATTTGCCCACTTACATCACATTTTATTCCACGCAAGGGCAACAAATCAAGCGAATGTACGTGGAATCGGAGAAACAATCCATGGCTATCCAAGATCTTTCGGCTGGCACCTATTTCCTCGTTTCAGAAAGAAGTAATTCAAAACCCTACTTATTGATAAAACGATAAACAGCACCATTATAATTTCTGTTCTTTGTCTATTTTCGTTTCATTCTAAGTCACCACTTAATGAACCAGTGACCTATGCGCAAAACTATTGAAGACCTAACAGAAGAAAAGACATTCTATCACCGTGATCGCGATGCTTTTGGAAATCGCACGAAGGAACCCTATCAAAAGGCCGTAAAACGACCAGTTCAATTGGTTACTGGCTGGAAACGATTCGGCCACTATATTTTAGATGCGTTGATACTCGGCTTAATCAATTTCGTGGTCGATCAAGTTTGGTTAGCAGTACTGAATACACAAGATCCGTTCACGCTTTACGAAAACCGCGCAATGTTGACAATCATTCCATCCTTGGACAATATGGTCATCCTTGTAATGTACTATTTTCTTTGTGAAAACTACTTGCAGCGTACCATTGGAAAATATGCTACCAACTGTGTTGTTATCAATCAGTATGCAGAAAAGCCTAAAGCAGATGCTTTATTTGGGCGTTCGGCTGCACGACTGGTTCCTTTCGAGGCATTTTCTTGTTTAGGAGACCGAGGGTGGCATGATACCTGGAGCAAGACCTACGTTGTCACCGTTGAAGAACGTGATCGTTTGCGCAAATTACTGAATGAGCAGGAAGGATTTTTTGTGAGTGAATCTTCAGACCTTTTGGATTAACAAAGCGTCATGAACGAAATTATTGACACCCCTGTCAAAAGGAAATACTCCAACGGGAATGTCTTTCCACCAAACGGTGTATTTACAGCTTATATATTATTGGTTTTCGGTTTCTTCACATTAGTGACCAACGTTTGGTTCATTGGATTGATTTTGATTCCATTGGCAAGTTTCGTATCGTTTACTACTTATGGTGTTCAATTCGCGGAGGATGGCAAACAATTCTCAGAACTTACGCATTACTTCGGATTTATTACTATTTCCAAAATTTATCCTTCAGAAAGATGGACTTATATTACGGTTCTACCTTCTAAAAGCACGAATACGATGTTTAGTCGAGCCACAAATTATACGAACCAAACTGACTATTTCTACATGATTTGCCTCCTAAATCAACGATATTCCCATAAAAAAGAATTAATCAAAATATCGACAAAATCCGATTCAAAAACGATTGCAAATGGACTTGCACATTTGATGCAATTGGAATATTTCGAGTACGACGCGGAAGTCATTCGCCGAGCATATCGGAGTAAGTTGTGATTAATTGGCAGAAAGCAAGTTAATTACGGGCATTCGTACCGATTTAAAGCGTAACTTCATTCAGTGCAATATCAAACTGCCTCGATCGCAAATTCGTCCTGCTTATTTTCGTCTATCGGTTTGCAGAAGCACCGATAATACAGATTACAATGACAGATGAAAAACTGGCGGTACTCATAGATGCGGATAACGTGTCATACGCCAACGTGAAAGAGATGCTTGATGAGATCTCGAAAAATGGAACACCAACTATCAAACGCATTTATGCCGATTGGACAAAACCCAATCTTTCGGGATGGAAAAATGTACTTTTGGAAAATGCCATTACTCCTATTCAACAGTACAGTTATACCACAGGAAAAAACTCGAGTGATAGCGCATTGATCATTGATGCCATGGATATACTGTATTCCCAAAAAGTAGATGGTTTTTGCATCGTCTCTAGCGACAGTGATTTCACACGTTTAGCCACCCGCTTACGCGAAGCTGGAATGAGCGTGATCGGATTTGGCGAGAAGAAAACACCAAAACCTTTCATCTCAGCTTGTGATAAATTTATTTATTTGGAGATTCTGAAAGCTGTTCGCCTGGAAGCCGAAAAACCTGATAAGCCAACTAAAAAACAAAAAGCGCCGGAGACAAGTAAAGTAGATTCGGAAACGATTAAAATGATCGCAGAAAGTGTGATGGACCTAGCTGATGAATCAGGTTGGACCTTTCTGGGTAGTTTGGGCAGTTACATGTTAAAAATGAAACCTGATTTCGATCCAAGAAATTATGGATTTCAAAAATTGTTACCTCTTATCAAATACCTGAAGCGCTTTGAAATCGACGAACGTGTGTCTGGTTCCGGGAATATTCGACATATTTATTTAAAACTAAAAGAATAATCTTTTCAGCCAAGCAAGGTGTTTTGTATTCGGTAAAAATCCATTAATTTCGCAGTCTCATAGCGAATACGATTGATTTTTTCCAATTCATTTAATTAACGAAACACGAGTTTATCAAGTCATGTTGATCGGCACGGATTATCCCAAAATTGAATTTACGTTAGGAAATGTGACCCTTTTAGAAC
>JBMLQF010000107.1:0-3773 GCA_049241705.1 Fluviicola sp.
AACAAATAGCAGACCATTTTAACCAAGCTTTAGAAATTTTGCAAAAATTTAACACGCAAGAAAATTTTGCAAGAATCGAACAAGCTGGAAATCTGATGGTAGAATCCTTGCGAAATGAAGGAAAGATCATCTCGTGTGGTAACGGCGGCTCGATGTGCGACGCCATGCATTTCGCAGAAGAACTAACGGGAAGATACCGAGACAATCGTCCAGGAATTGCCGCTTTGAGTATTAGTGATCCGTCACATCTTTCTTGTGTGGGCAATGACTATGGCTATGAGTTCGTGTTTTCGCGTTACGTAGAAGCAGTAGGTCGCAAAGGCGATGTTTTGTTGGCTATTTCAACCTCGGGAAATAGTGGGAACGTCTTGCGTGCAATCGAAGCAGCACGTCAAAAAGGAATGCGCGTCGTAGGTTTAACAGGAAAAGATGGCGGGAAAATGGCAGGCTTGTGCGATGTTGAAATTCGAGCTCCACATGCTCCTTACGCCGATCGCGCTCAAGAAATTCATATTAAGGTTATTCATTCCTTGATTGATTACATCGAATCTACGATTAGTTGATGCTTTTTAAAGCAATAAAATCGATTCCATACTTCAGGTGGGGGCATGCCTTGATCGTATTGCTTCTCAGTTTTGCATTCATGCAACAATTGTTGAAAGTAAGCTCCGGTGAAAACCGCTGTGTGGCATCTTACGATGGTTTCGGTTACTATCTATATCTGGCAGCTTTGACGGATCAGGGAACACTTGATGTAGACAAGGAATGGGCCCAAAAACTTCAGGATCGTTATTGCAACGGCACCGAAGTTTATCAGTTAATTCAACGGGATAATGGACATTACTTAAATGTCTACCACATGGGGTTGTCTGTTGTTTTAGCTCCTTCTTTCATGATTGGACATCTATGGGCAGTTGCTGGGGATTATCCGACTGATGGGATGAGTTTTCCATACTATTTCATGTACATTTTGAATGCGTGGTTATTTGTGTTTCTGGGATGGTATTATTTGCGCAAACTCTTACTCTTGTTTTGTTCTGAACAGGCCACCTTCTGGATTACCTTATTGCTTTTATTCGGGACCAATTATTTGATCACCTCTGTGATGATGTATATGTTGCCACATGGATATGTCTTCACACTGGTTGCGGCGTTTCTATATTACTTGTTGCGATACAGAAAGGATGGGAGTTATCGCTTTGTTGCTCCGGTTTTATTGGGGTTGATCGTTTTAATCAGACCCTCGCATCTTGTTCTAGGTTTGCTACCGATCCTGCTGTTGTATGATCGGAATAAAGGAGTCCGAAGTTGGATCGTGCAACTGCTGCCGTATTTAATAGCCGGTTTTTTGATTCAAATTCCTCAACTGCTTTATTGGCGATTAATTGGAGGGCATTGGATCGAATCCAACTTGCACGTGGAGGAAGTAATTCTTTTTGATGCGCATTTTTCAGATTTCCTGTTCAGCTTCCGCAAAGGTTGGTTGTTGTACACCCCGTTCTTTTTGCTCTTGCCATTTGGGTTCTGGATGCTCTATAAGAAAGACAGACGATTGTTTTATGCTGCGTTAGTTACTTCTTTCATGTCTATCTGGGTAATGGCAGGTTGGGAATGTTGGTGGTACGCATCTTCTTTTGGTCAGCGCCCGGTTGTTGACATTTATCCACTGCTAATCCTTCCCATTGCGTTATTACTAACCAGTCTTCGAAAGCAGCATTGGCGGTTCATTCTTTACACATTTGCAGGTCTGTGTCTGCTGTTGAATGTATTCCAATCCGAACAATTTCGCAGGGGTATTATTGCGAATGATCGTATGACCGAAGACCAGTATTGGGCTGTTTTGGGTGAATTGGATGCATCAAAAGTTAATCCGTTCCGATTGCGGGTCAATGAAATGGATCCAGACTGGACAAAGCAGTATCAGAAATACCTGGATTTGGGTTACAGATTCGAAAAAAAGGTGCTCCTTAATAGTGATCAAATGATTACTTGTCCCGCTAATGAAGACTGGGGATTTGACCATATTACACTTATGGAGCGTTTAGCTACAGATGAAACTGAATTGAAGGCTGATTTTGCCTGGGAAGTAGCCGATACAACAGGAAGTGTTACGCTTCGCATGGAGCTTGCAAACAAACACAATGTTTACCTGTGGAATACGATAGAGTTGGCCTTGAATAAGCCTCGATCTGACAGTGCAACGTTTTCTTTTACCTTGCCTACGCTGCACCACAGTTATGATTACCTTCAGGTGTATTTGGTCAATAGGTCGGGTAAAGAAATTCGTTTGAAACGATTCCAACTTACAGCGACTTCTTTAATCAGAGATTAGAACATTATTTTTACGTTTAATTGATATAACTTAACAGCACAACATCATGGGGTCATTAGCACATTTATATGAATCGGGCGAACAATCCCGGCAAAAAGGACATTTCCGTAATCTCGTTTTGTTGGCGCGGGTTGACGGAACGGTCTCGGCAATGGAAATGCAGTTGTTAAAACGTGTTGCCAATCGTTTGTCTTTAACAGATGAACAGGTTGCTGAGATCATTGAGAATCCGGAAGATTTTCCGGCCATTCCTCCTGCAACGCGTGAAGAACGGTATGAACGTTTTGTTCAGCTGATCCAATTGTTGATCGTGGATGGACAAAGTGATAAGAAAGAAGAAGCGATGGTGCGTCGTTTGGGTATCGAATTAGGATTTACACCCGAACGAATCGATGAAAAATTCCCGATCATTTTGGAGCATTTGCGCAATGGAATGACCCGCGAAGAAGTCTTGACGAAGGTGATGGGTTAGTCGTTCTTTTTGCGTTTTTTCAATTGTTCTTCTACCTTTTTTGTCAGCAGCTGAAACAATTGTTTGGATTCTTGTTCATTCAATTTACGGCCAAAACGCACAGTTTTTCCCATGTAATCGAATTCCAAACGTTCACCGCCGCGGATCCAAGGGGAGTTTTCCCAAGTTGCCTGAAATGAACCTTCTTTCGGAACGTTGATACGGATCTTTTGAATGTTCTCTAAATAATATTGACGTGCACGACCATAACCTTTGATGCTCGTTTTAATGGTCAAAGCAATCTTATCTAATTTGATGTTTTCACTGCCATAAAGTAGCCAAAAGAACATGCGTCCTACACGGATAAGGTAATAGCCCCAGAACAACATAAAGATCAGGAACATGATGCTCAATGTATCTCTCATGGTCGGTTTCATCTCAAACGTATTCCATGCCCAGATCATCGTGATCCCGATCACAGTCCACATGGCAAACCAAGCACCGATCATCGCTTTATAGAATCCAACATTTTCGGGTGTGACTATGATGGTTGTTTTCGTATCACTATCCACAAAACTGATGCGTTTTCCGATCCATTTCATGCTGCAAAATTAGGGATAATGCGTCATAAAATAACAAAGGGACAACAATCTGTTGCCCCTTTGAATGTATTTCGGATCAATCTTATTCGATTACCAAACGCTGTTGTGTGCTAACACCATCAACAGTAACTTCTACCAAGTAGATACCAGGTGCGAAATTAGCCGTGTAAACAGGGAATTCCAATGCGCCTGAAAGTTTTCCATATGATTTAGCAGTCAACTCTTTTCCACTGATATCCATCAAACGGATAGCAACTTCATTCGAGCCAGTCAAGTTCAAAGAAACCACCGCTACATCATTTGACGTATTCGGATAAATAGTTACGTCCTTATACAAGTTTACAACTTCGCTTTCAGAGATGCTGTTTACCCAACCGTTTGCAACTGC
>JBMLQF010000108.1:0-21835 GCA_049241705.1 Fluviicola sp.
TCAACCAAGCCAAGGTTGTACCGGTACTATTTGTCAATGGGTTGGTATCATATCCTTTATGAGCTGATGTCAACGTGGTGGTGATATTGTCTTGCGTACGGAATGCGTAGATCTCACTGTTCGTTGAAACGGCAAATGCAGTTCCGCTTTTTTTCTTGGTGCTATAATATATGGTTTTGCCATCCGGACTAAAACAAACCGATTCAATCCCTCCAAATGGCCCGGTCACAGATGGAAAAGATTCACCCCGCATCACATCACCTTTCTTTTCAAAAGATCCATTTACGTTTTCATACCAAAACAAGTGAAGCCCATTTTCTGCGCTCCAAGCATTCCAGTGGCGGTACATCAAAGAAGTTTCAATGCGTGCGTTGGCTTTTGGAAGATCCGAGTATTGATCGGTAACAATCGGATTCAATTTGATCGATTCAAGTGTTGCAAAGCGCTTTCCGTCAGCGGAAATCACCAGTCCTTCAATTGCTGTATTACCAAAATTGTGAAGCGTTTGTTGTGTATTCGCAATCGGATCTAAAGCTTTCAATAAGGTGTTATCACCCTCTGAGATCAAGAAAGTAAGTTGATTGGCACGATTCCAAGCGAGATTCCATGCCCCATCGATCGGGAGTACGTTTCTTTTTCTTGTTGCAAGATCGTAAAGATAATAGCTTGTCTTTCCCTTGTTTGCGGTCCAGTCGTAATCGGTTACCCCGTAAACTGCCCACTTTTCATTCGGAGAGGCAATTGTTCCCGACAAGCGATCCAGTTCCCACATTTTTTCAGGAGTGAACTTACTTTCCTGAGCATTCCCAAAATGAGTCAGAATCAAACAAACAAGTAGAAATTTAAACTTCATAAAGTGAGTTTTTAGCAACGTTGGATTTGATAAATACCGAGTGTTCTACGAAAAAAGAGCACAAATGATTCACTAAAAGAAAAATAGCAACGATTTCTTCCGTAGATCAACTTACAAGAACCAAAAGTAGCACATTTAGACGGATCATGAAATGCGTTCCTCGCTTTGATTTTTCAAAGCAGCTTTTCGTTTGTAGCGATTTTTACTGTAAAGCATAACAGTGAGGATACACAATGCAGCCAGGGAAGTTGCAGAACCGCAAATGAGTAAGGTGCGCGACAAGGAGAAATCCATGGAAATGCAGTAAACCAAAGAGTTTAAAGCTGTTAAAGCCAAGATCATTGTGCGTTGAAACCTGCGTATTCGATCCATTAATGAACATTGATACCAAACGAATTTATAATTTTTCTTCAGAAAAACAATCTTTCTATGAACCAAATGGAACAAAAAGTGTAAGCGTAATGAAAGTTGCTGCATGAAAAAGATCCGTATAGACGAACCGTGCTTGGTTGATTGGAATGCGATGAACCAAACGGAAATTGGCCGTTATTGCGGCGAATGTAAAAAAGAAGTGATCGATTTTTCTTATTTAAGTGCGTTGGAATTGATCCAAAGACTGGAGGAACTGAAACATAATGATGCTTTATGCGGACATTTCAAAAACGAGCAACTGAATTTGGATCTGGATCAGGGAGAAGTTTATGAAGGGACATTCCGCTTGACTCAGGTGCTACTTGGCTTGTCTTTGGCTACTCTTGTCGCTACAAGCGGTTTTAGTCAGCCCGACATTCAACGTTCACCACCGGATACCGTTTATCTTGACCCAACTCAAACTCAAATCGCGATTCAAGGCAATTTTGTTGTTGAATACGATCATTCTAAAGAACAATTTACTTCAGGGATCGTAATGTCGGGCTCAGCACCTATCAAAAATACGGCAGTTGTGTTGTTGGATTCAAATGGTGTAGAGCTGAATCGAGTTATGACGAATGATCAAGGTGAATTTAAAATAGACTTAGTATGGCGAATACATCCGAAACGTTTGCGCATTGAAAAAATGGGTTATGCGGATGTCCATATCCTGTTTTCACGCCGTGAATCCATTACCGATATAAAGATCAATATGTATCATAGCGGAATAAAAGGCAAGTTTAAAATGGACTAGGTAAAGTTTTAAGCATAAAAAAGCGCCGTAAGGCGCTTTTTTTATTCTACAGTAACTGATTTTGCTAAGTTTCTTGGTTGATCCACGTTGCAACCACGCATCACAGCGATGTGATAACTCAAAAGTTGCAATGGAATCGTAGCCAATAACGGTACTAGGTGTTCGTCTGTGTCAGGAATTTCGATCACATGGTCGGCCATGTTCTTCACGTCCACATCTCCTTCAGTAACAATTGCAATGATCTTACCTTTTCTGGCTTTTACTTCCTGAATGTTGGATACTACCTTCTCATAAGAGGTTCCCTTTGTTGCGATCACAAAAACTGGCATTTCTTCATCGATCAACGCAATTGGTCCGTGCTTCATTTCAGCCGCCGGATAACCTTCTGCATGGATGTAAGAGATCTCTTTAAGCTTAAGTGCTCCTTCCAATGCAACTGGGAATGACGAGCCACGACCAAGGTACAATGCGTTGCTTGCATTTTTATAAATAGCAGAGATAGCCTCGATATCTCCGTTGCGATCAAGTACGCGTTTTACTTTTTCCGGGATTGTTTCTAGTTCTGAAAGCATCGTTCTGAACTTGGACTCACTGATGGTTCCCTTTTTATGGGCTAATGAAAGTGCCATCAGGGTAAGTACGGTAACTTGTGCTGTAAATGCTTTTGTCGATGCAACACCGATCTCAGGACCAGCGTGAGTATAAGAACCTGCATCCGTGATACGAGAAATGGAAGAACCTACTACGTTACAAATTCCTAAAATGGTAGCTCCTTTTGATTTCGCTAGTTCCAACGCAGCCAATGTATCTGCAGTTTCGCCAGATTGAGATACTGCGATCACAATATCGTTCTCATTGATGATCGGATTGCGGTAACGGAATTCAGATGCGTATTCCACCTCAACGTTAATGCGAGCAAGGTCTTCAAATAAGTATTCACCAACCAGACATGCATGCCATGAAGTACCGCAAGCAACCATAACGATACGCTGCGCTTGGATCATTTTATGTTCATAGTCCTTGATCCCTCCAAGAGAAACCCATCCCTCTTCTGCATTTAAGCGTCCGCGGAAGCAGTCTTGGATGGAACGCGGTTGTTCGTGGATCTCTTTTAACATGAAATGCTCGTAACCGCCTTTTTCCAAAGCTTCAAGTTGAAGCTCCAATTCTTGTACATAAGGAGTTTTTTCCTGATTGCGCAAATTGGTGATCTTCAATCCATCGTTGAGATCAACAACGGCAATCTCCTCGTCGTTCAAGTAAACAACTTGATTTGTGTATTCAACAATTGGAGTAGCGTCAGAGGCTAAATAGAAATCATTCTCTTTTCCAATACCAACTACCAATGGCGAGCTTTTTCGGGCCGCAACCAATTGAGTGGGATTTTCTTTTGACAGAACAACGATCGCATAAGCGCCAATCACATTCAATAGAGCCAAACGAACAGCTTCTGCCAGGTCAACTTGCTCTTTTTTCTGAATGTCATCAATTAAATGTACCAGTACTTCTGTATCTGTTTGACTCTTGAATACATAACCGCGAGCGATCAATTCTTCCTTCAGTACGTTGTAGTTTTCAATGATCCCGTTATGGATCAGAGCGATCTTTCCATCTGTGGAAGCATGCGGGTGTGCATTGGTGTCGTTTGGCGGACCATGTGTAGCCCAACGTGTGTGACCAATACCAACTGATCCGGTAATATCTTTACCGGCTGCAAATTCTTCCAAGTTGGAAACCTTTCCTTGTCTTTTATATAGATGAAGACCTTCATCATTCAGCAAAGCGATACCTGCTGAATCATATCCGCGGTATTCCAATCTTTTCAATCCTTTGATCAAGATCGGATACGCTTCTTTTTTACCGATATAGGCAACAATTCCACACATAAATTCTAGAATGTCGTGTATTTAATAATCAAACGAGGTTGCTTTTTATTGCTAGTCGCTTGTCCGTTAAAGATAATACGTTCTGCAGAACTTGAGTATTTGCTTGGTCCAACTTCAACTCCAGTATTCGCAACTTTCCCACTAACGATCTCCTGAATGTAGTCGCGCAAGTCGAATAAATAGCTTTTACGGGTGTTGCTATATGAAATAGATCCACCGGTAGTTCCAGCTGCAATTTTGTACAATACGGTAAGTGATGGACTTGGATAATAAGTGGTGAATGATTGGTATTCTACAGGCAATTCCAACAAAGCGGCATGAATAACTGAATTGGATGGGATATTGCTCACACCAGGGAATTCAACAATTCCTTTCAAGTTGAATGCTTGGGCATAGAATTGACCTTGTCCAAGAGAAGGATTTGAAAGGATGGCTGCGCTGGCATATCCCACTTGATCAAATTCGACATGATTGAAGTATGCGCAATCGTCTGTCACCGAGATACCGAAGTTATATGCTTCTGTGTCTCCACTTAAATGGTAATAGAAGGTGATCTTTGTGTCCTTATTGTCCGGGTCTAAATACAAAACACTTCCTGATCCGGCAGATGGATTTGTTTCTTGAACACGAACGTGTAATCCTTTGAAGAATTGTTTGAACGCATCATGAGAATCGAAAGCTGTTCCATTAAATCCTTCATTTAAAATGGTTGACCCCCAGGTATTATCTAAACGAATACGCAATTGCGGGTTCAGGGTGTCTCCATCAATTACTACATCTTTTGACGGGTCCGGAGTTTGAACAGCAGAACTAGGATCAACCAAATTGGTAGTATATTGATCGATCGTGGAACTTCTAAAATATGTAGAATCAATACTCATGTCTCCTTGAAGTTCATAAACCTGAAAGGTCATTGGGTCCAGATTTCCATAGAACTCTACGTATCTTAATGATAGTACTACTGAGTCGATTATTGGTGTACCGCCATTTCCTTGATTCAATGAACCGGTGTAGTCGAATTGAGAATAAAATGAAGCATTCATAATTCCCATTTTTGGGTCATGCATTGAACCCAAAAGGATGTTTGAAACCCCGAAGGTATAAGCCGAATCTTTCAATGTACTGTAAGTGGTCAAAGAAAAGGTGTCAATACCTCCGGAAGCAAGTAATTCTTCTGGACTAAGCGTTTCCGTTCCAAATGAGCTATAGCTTTTCTTACAACTATTTACTCCAAGGATAAACACAAAACAAGCGGAAAGCACAGTTACTTTCCGCCAGTATTTTTTACTTAAAGATTCAATCATATCAGATCAGTACCGCCTCTTCGATCACCTTATCAAAGAACTCATTGAGACCTTTGCTCAGGTTTTCTTCCGGCAAATAATTTAATTTCAAACAAGTAGCCTTTTCAAAAACGTCTTGTAAACCGGCATCAACCGATTCGCTGCTCATCACTACTCCGTCAGAAAACGCAACTGCAGCCTGAGTTATTGCTTCCAAGCTAGGATTTTTTACTAAGCTCGTAACTGAATCATCAAATCCATCAAAGGCCAATTTCTCAGCAAAACGCTCGTCCCAAGGTTGTGTAAAACCTTCGTTCTCGTTGTAAATACTGTATACTACTTTAGTTTCTGCAAAATGCGGATCCTTGTTGTACATTTTCTTGATGTACAAAGGCATCAAAGAGGCCATCCAACCGTGGCAATGAATAACATCCGGTTTCCAGCCTAACTTTTTAACTGTTTCCAGAACCCCACGACAAAAGAACATCGAACGCTCATCATTGTCTTTGAAATCAGCTCCCGCTTCATCCGTAACATTGCATTTGCGTTTGAAATACTCATCGTTATCTATGAAATATACCTGAATACGAGCAGCCGGAATAGAGGCTACTTTGATGATCAACGGATGATCGTGATCATCGATAATGATATTCATCCCTGACAAACGAATTACTTCATGCAGTTGGTGACGGCGCTCATTGATACAACCGAAACGCGGAGTGAATACGCGAATTTCCTTGCCATTCTCTTGAGTAGCTTGAGGAAGTCTGCGGGCATTATTCGAGATTTCTGTTTTCGGTAGGAAAGGGAATATTTCCTGCGAAACAAAGAGAATTCTTTTCTTTTCCATAGAATTCGTAGTGGGGATTTTGGATTATTAGCTGCAAAAGTACGAAAAAAAGAGTCATACTTCAATTAATTGGGCTAGATTTGCCGGCTTTAGTTTTACACTATTTCGTTAAACGTGAATATTGTCCACTCAATTGCGGAGCTGAATGATTGTTTGGAACTGCAAAGATCATCTGGAAAAATCATTGGTTTCGTGCCAACGATGGGAGCCTTGCACGAGGGGCATATGCGTCTTGTGGAGCAAGCAAAAGCGACATCGGATTTTGTTGTCGTTTCTGTTTTTGTGAATCCCACACAGTTCAACAATCCTGAAGATCTCAAGAAATACCCTAGAACGCCTGAGAATGACATTAAGTTGCTCGACCAACACGGTTGCGATTGTGTCTTCTTTCCTACGGTGGAAGAAATGTATCCTTCCAACTGGGAAGCCCCGGAAGTGCCTCTAGGTCAATTGGATCAATTGATGGAAGGTGCCTTCAGACCAGGACATTTCCGAGGTGTTGTACAGATCGTATATCGTTTATTCGAATTGGTAAATCCCCACAAAGCCTTTTTTGGTTTAAAGGACTTTCAACAGGTGGCTGTGATCAAGCACATGGTGGCTTTTTTGAATTTGCCTGTTGAGATCGTTACGTGTGCGACTGCTCGTTCATCAGAAGGATTAGCCTTGAGTAGCAGAAACATGCGCTTAACAGAGGCTCAAAAAGCAGATGCACTGCATATCTACCGCACCATGCGTTTTTGCGAAGAAAGGACTTCTTCGAATTCACCACAAGTACTGAAAAAACTAGCAATTGATTATTTCAATCAAGGAACAATGAAGATGGAGTATTTGCAATTGGTAGATCCGAAAACACTAGAAGAGTTGACAGACACCTGGGTTCCCGGAGCAACAATCTGTATTGCTTGTTACTGCGGGGATGTTCGTTTGATCGATAACCTCACGATCCTATCGGAGAAATAATTAGTAAGGCAGCAACCTATCTGATTTTTTTCACCTAAATTTGTCCCTCTTTATTGCCAGTACATGTTGATTCAAGTAGTCAAATCAAAGATCCACAGAGTTCGCGTAACCCAAGCAGAGTTAAATTATGTGGGAAGTATTACCATCGATGAAGCGTTGATGGAAGCATCGAACCTTGTTGAAGGAGAACGTGTTCAGGTGGTGAATATCAACAATGGCGAACGTCTGGAAACCTATGTGATCACTGGCGAACGTGATTCTGGAACCATTTGTTTGAACGGGCCTGCTGCCAGAAAAGTGTCCGTTGGCGACATGATCATCATTATCGGTTATGGATATATGAGTATGGAAGAAGCCAAGCAGTTCAAGCCTTCTTTGGTGTTCCCGGACGAACATACCAATCGCATTATCTAACACATGAAAAAAGCAGTTTCCATTCTGCTGAAGTACATACTTCCTGTAGGATTGGGGACTTATTTGGTTGTTTACCTGTTCCAGTCGATGGAACCAAAGGTGAAACAAGCTTTTTTCTCAGCTATCGATTCTGCGAACTATTTTTGGATCATTCTTTCCTTATTGCTTTCCGTGCTGGCTTTGTTCTCGCGAGCATACCGTTGGAGGTATACACTCGAACCTTTGGGTCATGAAAGCTCTTTTTGGAATCGATACCATGCCTTGATGATCGGTTATTTGATCAATTTGACCATTCCTAGAGCCGGTGAAGCCTCGCGTGCAGCAATGCTGTTCCGTTCAAATGGTGTTCCTTTTGCAAAGTCCTTTGGAACCATCGTAGCAGAAAGAGTGGTAGATCTGTTCATGTTGTTCTCGCTTACAATGATCACAGCGACCTTAACAGCAGGAGATTTTTGGGAGATGAAAACCAAGATCGAAATTACCTTTGGTGGTGGAAAAGAAGGAGGTTCGTGGTTCCTATATGCGATCGGCGGCCTGTTTCTTGCCTTATTGATTGTGCTTTTGATTTCTCCATCACTTCGCAAGAAAGCTATTGATTTTATTCGCGGGTTGATCCAAGGGTTGTTCTCTGTTTTTAAATCGAAAAATTGGCCTCAGTTCGCATTACACACGCTGTTCATCTGGTCACTTTATTTGGTTTATTTCGGTTTACCATTCTTAGCGTTGGAACCAACATCGCATGTGCCGCTTGAGGGCGTAATGCTGGCGTTCATAGCTGGTTCAGTGGGTATCACATTAACAAATGGAGGGCTTGGGGTCTTTCCGCTATTAGTCGGACTAGTTGTTGAATTCTATTTAGGGCCTGAATACGGTGATGAAGCCAAAGGTTATGGTTATGCTTTGGGAATGATCATTTGGACATCACAGACCTTTTTAGTGATCCTGTTGGGTGTGCTTTCTTTCGTACTTTTACCAAAAAATTTCCAGAAAGATGAACAAGTTTGATGCAATACAACAAAAAGTTCGAGGACTACAAGAAACGGCACGCCAAGTTGAAAAGTGGCAAATGGCTGGTGAAAAAGTGGTTTTCACGAACGGGTGTTTTGATATCCTGCATGCCGGACACGTTACTTATTTGGCGAAAGCGGCGGATTTTGGAACCAAGTTGGTCATCGGACTGAATACGGATCTCTCTGTAAAAAGACAAGGAAAAGGAGAGGAACGACCGGTCAATCCGGAGCAAGCAAGAGCTTTGGTCTTAGCCTCACTTTCGTTTGTTGATGGCGTGGTATTGTTCGAAGATGATACCCCACAGAAGATCATTCAATTGTTGCAGCCAGATGTCTTGGTTAAAGGCGCTGATTATGATCCGGAAGAAACTGATCCTTCTAAAAAGACCTATATTGTGGGTAGAGAGGAAGTCTTGCTACATGGTGGAATAGTAAAAACCGTCAACTTGGTCGACGGTTTCTCTACAACAAATATTATTCGGAAGCTTAGAAGTTAGAAGTGGATCACGTATCCAATTCGAATTCCCCAGTATTGCAACGCAGTATTGTAAACCTCCGCTATTTTATGATCATGCAAATTGTTGGTTGTCACATTGATAAATGTTGCCGTAATCGGACGTCCATCACTATCTGTTGTGGTCATTTCAGTTCCTCCTTCAGGTAATGGACCATGATCATGATCCATCATGTAGCGTGCATTGACATATTCAAATTTGGAAAAACCGTTTACCAAAGATCCTGAGATATAAAGGTAATGACGGTTCTCAGTTGCTAGTTTAGGGATCAACAAACTTAGATCTACTTCGCCGCCAACTTCCATTCCATAAGTGAATCCCCGGTACTTATGTTGAACCTCATTTGCTAAAGGTTGGCAATCGTCTTCATCCATTGGATCAGCAATGCGAATTCGCGTACGCATGACTCCGGTTCCAATTTGAGGAGTAATAAATCCTCTAACACGGTTAAAATCTGTACCAATTTGGATCTTTGCCCCGAGTTTCATTTGGTTGAAACCAGAACGATAACTTACATCGGTTGTAGTAAACGAGCTGTTGTCGAAATAGTAAGTTTGCTCCATGGTGTGGGAATAATATGACCCGAAATTACTTTTGAATTCGAGTGCTACAGGAATTGCTTGAATCGGTTGATAACCAATTTGGAACCCAAATCCACCAACTGTATTCATTTTAGGCATGATAGTTTTGTTAGGGATCTCGATCGGAGTAAACATTCCCAGTTGCCAGTTGGTCTGACCAAACAAACATGTAGGGAAAAGAAGCAGAAAAAGTACAAAATGTCTCATGGCAATTAATTTAACAGGCTATTAACAAATACAATACCAAAAATTCAATCAAGCATAGAGTCCTGTAAATATGGGAATTGTAACCTTTTCAGCTTCGTGATCTTATAGATTTTACAAATCGTTTTCCTTATTTCCACAAATGGAACTTGTCCCTATCCTGGGTGGCGACCGGTTCTGTTGAAATGCGATTGTGTCAGGTTGCTGCCGTTTTTGACTACTACAATGAACTGCTTATTTGCAGGAATTCAAGTTGGGAACGGACAGTAATCCTGAATTGAATTGAACTTTGTGCTATTTGAATGGTATACTTTGTGAACTTGAGTGAGATGCATCGATTTTTCTTTTTTTTAATCCCAGTTTTATTGAGTTGTTCCGTTCGTGGGCAACAAGAATCAACTCCATCTTCAATTGTTGACACAGATACGATGATCGTTATAACACCTGATTCTATCAGAATGCGTGATCATTTCCCAAAAGCATTGGAGGAGGTTCAGTCTTATCTTAGAAAACAGCCAGCTTATGAAAACGACGTTGTTTTCATGATCGATATGAAGCGAAGTTCTGGTTCGTTTCGGTTTTTTGTAGTTGACGTCAAAGCAGGAAGAATTATAGAGAGAGGTTTGGTAGCGCACGGCTACGGATCAGAACTTCCGGATAGTGATTCCTTGATTTTTAGCAACACTCCAAATTCGTACATGACCTCTTTGGGATTTTATAAAATTGGAGCAGCTTATACTGGAAGTTTTGGTAGGTCATATAAACTACATGGGTTGCAAGCATCTAATAACAAAGCTTTAGAACGAGCGGTGGTGTTGCATCGCTACAGTTGTGTTCCTGATGAGGAACAGGCATCGCCAATTTGCAATAGCTTAGGTTGTCCGATGGTTAGTGAGCGATTTTTTGAGTCCTTAGATGGGTATATACGGAAGGCAGCAAAGCCCGTTTTGATGTATATTTATTATTGATTTTTTCGAAAAACGAGCAATTTGGCCAAATTGCATTTTTGCCATATGGCAATATTGCCAAAACACCAATAAAATCAGCGTTTCTTCAAATTTTCCTTGATCTCTTTCATAAACTCTGACGCATAAACAAAATCATTGATTTCCTTATTGTCAGTAGTAATAATGCTGTTTTTATCACCTTGCCACCAGTTCTTTCCTTCATAAATGAAAACAATATTATCTCCGATCTCAATTACAGAGTTCATGTCGTGTGAAATAACAATGGTAGTGATGTTGTATTCGTAGGTGATCTCGCGGATCAAATTGTCAATTACGATCGAAGTTTTTGGATCCAATCCGGAGTTAGGCTCATCGCAGAACAAATACTTCGGATTCATGGCAATGGCGCGCGCAATTGCAATACGCTTTTGCATCCCTCCAGAGCACTCAGATGGGAATAATTTGTTTCTTCCAGCCAAATTCACACGCTCTAAACAAAAGTTTGCTCTGTCTTGCATTTCTGCTTTCGACATTTTGGTGAACATGGATAACGGGAACATGATGTTTTCTTCAACGGTAAGTGAATCAAATAACGCTGACCCCTGAAAAAGCATACCAATTTCCTGACGGATAGCTTTGCGCTCCAAACGATTCATCTGACAGAAATCACGGCCATCATAAAGAATTTCACCAGAGTCCACTTCATGAAGTCCAACAATGCATTTCGCCAATACAGATTTCCCTTGTCCCGATGCGCCAATGATCATGTTTACTTTCCCTTTCTCAAACGATGTGGAAATATTATCCAATACCGTATTAGCACCAAAAGCCTTGTTGACGTTCTTTACCTCGATCATTACAACAAGATCATTTGAGTTAACAATAGGTTTGCGATCAAAATGGCAATACTCGCGCTCACTACTGATTGCGTTGATGAACGGCCAACATCTAAGGCTCCTCCTTTAGTGTAGTATCCATAGAACGACGCGATTGATGTGATCAAGAAAGCAAAGGCAACTGATTTGGTAAGCGCATATCGAATTTCAAGATCCGTATAAAACGAGCGGATTCCATATACATAAGTGTCGGTTGATGCTAAATCTGACAAGGTCAAAGTCAACCAACCACCGATCAAGCTTAGTCCAATGGAGAAAATGATCAAAACAGGGAAGAAACACATGGCTGCAATGATCTTTGGTAGTACCAAATAACTTAAAGAATTCACTCCCATGATCTCCAGGGCATCAATTTGCTCAGTTACGCGCATTGTTCCGATTTCAGAAGCAATATTGGAACCTACTTTACCAGCAAGGATCAGGGAAATGATCGTAGGTGAAAACTCCAAGATAGTACTGGAACGTGTGATGTAACCGATGGTGTATTGGGGTAACCAAGGAGAATCCATGTTCGATGCAGTCTGCAACGAAATAACACCTCCCATAAAAGCCGACATTAAAGCTACGATTGGAATTGATTTAACTCCAATGAATTCGATCTCTTCGAATAATCTCCTTCTGAAAATGCGCCATTTTTCCGGTTTGGAAAAAACGATCGTCAGCATGATGACATACTTCCCAATGTTGTTGATTACATTCATGACGGGCTAAAGTTAACAGAAATATTTGGTTGTTCAACCCTGTTTGGGTTTTCCACCGTGAAGGTTTTACAACTCATTCGAATTGTTTTGTAGCGTACGTTTTGCCTTCCTAAATTTGTTCGAACGGCCATGGAACGAAAACATAAATTGGAAGCGCAGTTGAAAGCTTATTTACCTGTAGGGTTTGAACCTATGGTGGCTGACCTATTGTTGCGTTATCCAGTTCGTTTTTCAATTACTAATCCAAGGTCCACAAAACTCGGTGATTACAGACCGCCCATGGGAGATGAAAAACATCATCGAATATCAGTAAATGGCAACTTGAATAAGTACGCTTTTTTGATCACCACATTACATGAATTTGCGCATTTGGAGACTTATCTGCAATACGGTAGACACGTGAAGCCGCATGGAGAAGAATGGAAGCAGTGTTTTCGTCACCGTCTATGGCCAGCTATTCAGACTGGGTTGCTGCCTAAGGTCATTGAAACTGCTTTGATGAAAAGTTTGACAAATACGAAAGCATCCAGCTGTTCAGACACCCAATTGTCGCGTGTTTTAAGGCAATTCGATGAGCGGGCAGTTAGTGAGATTACACTGGAAGAGTTACCGAAAAATGCTACTTTTGTCCTGCAAGGAAAGGTATTCCGAAAAGGTGAACTGCGCCGAACACGTTTTTTATGTGAAGAAGTAGGGACACGAAGATCGTTTTTGGTGCATGCACTTGCAACAGTACAATTACAAGAATCAGATGGAGAATAATTATTGCGTCATCATGGCCGGTGGAATCGGAAGTCGTTTCTGGCCTATGTCAACAGTTCAACGACCAAAACAGTTCCTGGATGTGCTGGGAATTGGGAAGTCCTTGCTACGAATGACATTTGAACGAATGCTTCATATTGCACCTGCTGAGAACATTTATATCGTGACCAATGCGATGTACAAAGAATTGGTGATGCAACAGTTGCCGGAGCTGAGTGAAAATCAGGTGCTCACGGAACCACAACGAAAGAATACTGCTCCATGTATCACGTACGCGGCAGCGAAGATCCATGCCATCAATCCCAACGCGACTCTGGTTGTAGCTCCTTCAGATCACTTGATCTTGAAAGAAGAGAAATTCACTGAGGATGTTCAAACCGCGATAAGAGCCGCTGGTAGTGGCGAGCGTTTGGTTACTCTGGGCATCAAACCGACGCGACCTGACACGGGGTATGGTTACATCGAGTTTGTGGAAGATGGAGATATCTTGCCTGGCCAAGTGAAAGATGTAAAACACTTTACAGAGAAACCAAATCGCGAATTGGCTGAGATCTTCTTGAAGAGCGGAAATTACTATTGGAATTCAGGGATTTTCATTTGGAAATCATCTACTATCCTTCATGCTCTTGAGAAATTCAAACCTGAATTGCATCAGTTGTTTACACAACATGCGAATAAATACAATTCTACTGAGGAACAAGCTTATGTCAATGACTGTTTCGAGAAGTGTGAGGATATCTCAATCGACTTTGCTGTAATGGAAAATGCGAAGAATGTTGATGTTGTTTTAGCGACCTTCGATTGGTCCGACTTAGGAACTTGGGGTAGTTTGTATACGCATTTGGAGAAAGATTACAACGGAAATGCTGTGATCGGAGATAATGTTCACATGATCAATTCCGAAAACTGTATTGTGAATTTGCCAAATGATAAGCTGGCATTGATCCAGGGGCTAGAAAATTACATAGTGGTTGAGTCCGACAACATGTTGATGATCCTGAATCAACACGACGAACAAAATTTGAAGAAATACATGGCGCCGATGGAAGAGGCTAGTCCACAATTCTTCCCGAAATAATTGAATTGAAAAAGGCTGCGATTTCGCAGCCTTTTCTTTTGTTATTGTCTTGCTTCCCATTCGCGAAGCAAGTCGAAGTAACTGACAGTTTCCATTACAACTACTCCACCGGTTGTGTCACCATACTTTGCAGGGATTGCTCCTGAGTAAACCATGATGTATCCTAAGGCCGAGCTCGGTACGTTTTGTACATCCACCATTTTCACACCATCGATGTATGAGATCAAATCTCCTTTGCGTGCACCTCTGAAAACCAGTGATCCGTCGTCTGTTTTACGAACATCAGTTGTCATAGAGGCGATCATTGATTTTGCGTCGAATTTATCAGGGCGGAACTTGATGTCTTTTTTAGATAATTTGATTTCCGGTGCTACGCCTTTACCTAAGCGCAATTGGTCGGCGTGGACTACCACAACACCTAGTTGTTTATCATTTAATACAACCCCAACATCACCGTAGCCATCGGGAACAACTTCTACCATCATTGGGGCCTTGATCGTATCGCCTTCGAATACGAAGGTCACTTGGTATTCTCCAGCTGGGACTCCGGAGATTCGGAAGCGACCATCTTCATCTGTCATTGCGCGATAAAAAGCTTCTCCGCGTTGGGTGTAAACAGCAGCCATTGAAATTCCTTCTGTTTTATCTTTTGTCATGAAGGTACCGATGATGTCGCCGCTAGTGGTCTGTGCAAATGTTGTTGCTCCGAACAACATGCTTGCAAAAAAGAAGATTGATTTCATATGTTTTGCTTTTCGATTTCACTTTAGATGCGCATCTCTTTTTTATTCCATACGAAAAGGCAAAAAAAAATCCGAACTCACATTTTGCAAGTTCGGATTTCAATGTTTCAAAGGGGTTTAGAGTGATTGAGCAACCACTTCTTTCACCTCCGGTAAATGTTGTTTCAATAGATTTTCGATTCCGCCTTTTAAAGTTGCTGTACTGGATGGACAACCGGAACATGAACCACGCAAAGCAACCGTTACTGTTCCATCTTCAAATCCAACAAAATCGATAGCACCACCATCATTCTCAACAGCTGGACGGACATACTCATCTAACAAAGCTCGAATGGCATCATCGTATTCACTTGGTTCGAATGTTTTCAATGGTTGAGATTCATCATCAGTTTTCGTTACTGCCTTAGGTGTAGGCATCATGATCAAAACATCTTTGGCTTCAGCAAGCCAATTCTTGATGAATTCTCTTAACTCCATAGCTACGAAGTCCCAAGAAACATTGTCATATTTTGCGATGGTGACAAAATTGGCTGCAATAAAAATGCTCTTTACAAATGGAAATTGGAATAATTCTTCCGCAAGTGGAGAATAACCTTTCGCTTCTTCTTTTGAGTTGAATTCAGCGCTGTCTCCCGTCATCAATAGGTACTTATTTGCCACGAATTTCATGGTGCTTGGATTGGGAGTCATTTCTACGTATACAGTAACTGGAACTTGTGTCATGGTATGTAAATTTTAGGACACAAAATTACGAAAAGAATTCCTAGTTGTTCGCGTGATGTTCGGCCGGTTCAATGTGAACTAAAACATCTTCAATTTCCGGTAGCTCATTCATCAAGCGTTCTTTTAACGCATGTGCAATGGTGTGACCTTCATGAACAGACATTCTTCCGTCGACGTGAACATGGATATCTACCCAATAGCGCATTCCTGATTTTCGAACCCAGCACTTTTCCGTTTTAACAACACCCGGTACATCATGAGATAATTCGCGGATCACAGCAATAAAATCGTCGTAGCGATGTTCGTCCATGATCTCTCCTAAAGCCGGTCGGAAAATAAGATAGGCATTGAAGAAAATTACACCAGATGCACAAAGTGCCGCCCAATCATCGGCTGCTGCATATTCGTCTCCCAAGATCACAGCGATCAAGATTCCGACAAATGCAAAAGCGGAAGTGATGGCGTCTGAACGGTGGTGCCAGGCATCTGCCTTCAAAGAGGTAGATCCAGTTTCTTTGGAGGTTTTATCTACATAACGGAAAAAGCCTTCTTTGATCAATATGATCGCCCCGAGAAAATAAAGTGTAAATGAATGCGGTGCTTTGTGAGGAGTAAGTATGTTATGAATACTTTCATCGATGATCAAGGTTCCGGAAACAACTAAGAATCCTACAACGGCGAAGGTGATCAAAGGTTCCACTTTTCCGTGACCGTAGGGATGATTTTCATCCGGTGGCTTTTGCGCATATTTGATCCCAATCAAAACGAGCATGGAGGCAAAGACATCTCCAGTAGATTCAATGGCATCTGCAATCAACGCGTAAGCATTCCCGAAATACCCAACGAGGAATTTGACGATCGCCATACCCAGGTTTCCAATCAAGCTGAGCCAAGCGGTTTTGCTTGCCTGATCGTGTTTACTCATGAATTCTGACAGTTTTTACAGATGCCGGAAACTGTAAAGAAAGTTTCCTCTTGCACAAAATCATCCGGAAGATCAAAAGCAGGGACTACCGTATCAAGACAGGTCAGTTCATTACACACTCTGCAACTAAAATGAACATGTTCGTGGTGATGTTCGTGAACAGTTTCACAGCTGTGACATGAAGCATAATTTACGACGCCATTTACGTTGACAATCTTGTGTATCTTTCCTTCGTCGGTTAATCGATCAAGAACGCGGTATATGGTTACCCGATCACAAAGTCCGTTCAAGGCATTTTGAATTGCCGGTTGCGACATGGCTACATGTGAATCCTGAATTAATTTCAAGATCGCTGTTCGCGCTACGGTATTTCGGCTTTGCTTCATCTGATACAAAGGTAAAGATTGGAACGACGTTTCCAAACACAATCCAATACGGTTTCACCCGCTTAGCTTTCAAATGATTGACGAGGTTTTGGTTGTTCATCTTTTTGTAAATGTTGTACATTTGTTTGAACAATGAAACGAATTCTTGCAATAGGAGCAGTATTGATCGTGTTACTGGGTGTTTTTGGCATTCCGGTATATACGCACACGTGTTTGCATGAAGACTTGACCATCGTTTCGGTTTTTACACCGTCTGACCATTGCGAGGAAGTTGCGTGCGAGGAACCTAAACAAGTAGCTTCTTGCTGTGAACAGGAAAAATCGGAAGAGGAAGAGATCAATGGCAATTGTTGTGCAGATGATCTGAGTGATGTCCGTTTACATTTGTCCTATTTCGAAGAGTTTTTAGTTAAATGGCAGCTTGCATATCCGGAGCCGGAAATCATTGCTTTTGCAGACGCTATTGATCGTGAAGCGGTTATCCAGAAAAGTATAGGGATCGTTCAAACCCATGCTCCGCCGATCGATGTCGGACAATACCTACCGCTTATCTGTATCTGGAGGCTTTAGGATCAACTCGATGATAAATCATTGATGTTGTATTTTAAAGTATGAAAACATGAAATTTATTTTGATGTTGCTTGTGGTGATATTTAGCCTACAAGCACATGCGCAATTGGAAGGAGTTGTTTTTGGTATTCAACAAGGTGTAAAAAAACCAATCAATAAGGCAGAACTCAGCATTCGTGAAGCAAATATTCGGGTTTTTACGGACGATCAAGGGAAATTCAGCTTCGTTTTGCCCAAAAAGCTTCCCGTTTGGCTGGTTGTGAAGGCCGCAGGTTACGAAACTGATTCTGTACAACTCACAAAAGAAGATCGATTCAATGGAATGGAGATCCTTCTTTTTGAGGCTAATTCGTTGGAGGAAGTAACCGTTGAATTCAAACGAGATAGCAAAACAATTTCCCGTCTTAATCCCATTCTCGTGGAATCTTTAGGTGAGGAGGAATTCAAAAAAGCGGCATGCTGTAATTTATCAGAATCTTTTGAAACAAGTGCTACGGTGGATGTGAACTTGACTGACGCGGTGTCTGGAGCAAAAAAGATACAGCTTCTGGGATTAGATGGGATTTACACCCAGCTTCAAATGGAAAATGTTCCCTTTTTAACAGGTATCGAAGGTGCATTTGGAATGAACAGTATTCCCGGAACCTGGGTAGAGTCTATTCAGATCACGAAAGGAACAGGTTCGGTGTCGAATGGTTATGAGTCCATGGCCGGTTTGATCAATATTGAATTCAAAAAGCCTGCTACCATGGAGCGCTTGTTCGTGAATGGTTATGCGAATCACTTGGGTAGGGCAGAGATCAATTTGCATGGCGGACAAGTTTTGGGATCGAAGTGGAGCACCGGAACTTTTTTACATGCTGCCGGAATGCAATTCGAGCATGATGGGAACAAGGATAACTTCCGTGACCTGCCGCTTAGTAAGACCCTTTCTGCATTGAATCGTTGGGAGTACAACGGGAAAAAGTTTGAAACGCGATTCGGATTCAATGTTTCTATGGATGAACGCTTGGGAGGACAATTATCCCGCATAAGCAATCCTTATCGCGTGGAAAATCGCAATAATCACTTAGATGTTTTCGCGAAAACCGGCTTCTTGTTTCCCGAAAAAAGAGGACATAGTTTAGGGATCATTTACCAGTTTAAAATTCACGATCTTCAAAGTACTTACCACATCCGCAATGTACGTGGTTTCGAAAAACGAGGCTTTATCAATCTGCTTTACGACGGGATCATTGGTTCCACGATCCATAAATACAAGATCGGAGCATCGCTAGTTGGTCAGGATCTACTGCAAACCTTAGATTCTGTAAACATGAATCGCAACGTGTTGACACCCGGAGCTTTTGGTGAGTACACCTACACTGGCGTTCGCTTCATGGTGGTTGCCGGAATCCGTGTAGATTACCAAACTAATTTTGGATGGCAATTTTCACCACGTATGCATGCAAAAGTTACATTGGATGAATACACGGATCTGCGATTTACCTCAGGGAAAGCATTTCGTTTATCCAACGTGATCATTGACAATATGTATTTATTGGCTACGAATAAAGCATGGTCTCTGCCAGCTCAAACAGAACAAGAGGAAGTGTGGAATTCGGGTGCGTCCATTTACCGTTCCCTACGTTGGTGGAATCGTGCAGCTTCGATAACGGTAGATTATTATCATGCACGCTTTATGAACCAATTGATTGCTGATCGTGAGCGCAGTATGGATACATTTTTCTTCTCCTATCAAAAGAATGCTACCTATAGTAATGCGTTGCAAGCTGAATTAAGTTTCATGCCGGTAAAAACGATCACCTTGCGATTAGCCTACAAATGGCTGCAGGTAATGGCTGAATTGGACGGAAAGCTCCAACAACAAGTGATGATCCCTCCTCACCGTTTCTTACTGAATGTAGCGTATGAAAGTAGAAACAAACGATGGACAGCAGATGCAACGGTATCGGTATTTGGAAAACAACGTTTGCACCATGCCTTTGCCTCAGATGGGATCTATTACAGTCACGAGAGTGGGATTTTCCCAAATGTACTTGCGCAGGTAACACATAATTTTAAATGGGGTTCGGTATATGTAGGAGGAGAAAACTTGGCGAATTTTACCCAAGCGAATCCGATTGTTGATGCAGCAAATCCATTTGGAACTAATTTTGATGCGACACGAGTGTGGGCGCCAATTGTAGGAACGGTCGTTTATGCCGGTTTCCGATATGAGATAAAACGTAAAAAAGAAACAAAATGAAAAAGTTGATTTTAATGATGATCCTTTTCTTCAGTACAACTGGATTGTATGCGCAAAAGGGAAATGTACAAACTGTGGTTATTCAAACTACTGCAGAATGTGGGGAATGTGAGATCCGTTTAGAGGATAAGTTGAATTACACCAAAGGTGTGCAATTTGCCGAGTTGGATGTGCCGAGTAAACAATTAACGGTAAAGTTCAATGCTAAAAAGATTTCCTTGGATGAAATTCGCAAGATTGTCTCAGATTTAGGTTATCAAGCTGATGAAGTTCCTGCAGATTCAAAAGCTTATGAAGCACTTCCCGCTTGTTGTAAAGTAGGAGGGATGAAATAAAAAAAAGCGGCTGAAAAGCCGCTTTTTTTTATTGAACAACCAAACGAATGGTTTCGCTGGTTTCAATTATTCTCACGAAATAGATTCCACTTTTTAACGTCAGATCTGAAAGAGGAACTACTTTATTCACCACCGTAAGTGTACCAATATCTTTACCTTGTTGGTCAACGATCATCACCGTCCCGTTATCGATTCCAGAGATGGTCACATTTTGTGAATTGGATGCTGGATTTGGAAAAAGTACACTTTGAGAGTGGAATTCCAAAGATTTCGTTTCAAGAACTTGTTCCATTCCGTTCAGATCACGAACAACCAATCGCACATATTGAAAACTTGAAGTGTTCAATTCTGATGTCACGCTGTAACGTTGCACAGTTGAATGATCCCCTACACTTTTTACGCTTGTTAACGATTCCCAGTTCTCATTGTCGAAACTAACTTCAATTAGATATGTATCCACCATGCGCTCACTTTCAACAACCCATGTGCTGTTCAAATAACCATTGGCCATTTCATTATCGAAGGAAACCAAAGTAGTAGGCATAGGAGATGGGGTGCCAAACATTGTGTAGCCTGCAACACTTCCTGAATCTGAATTCCATACTTCATCATCACAGATGTAAATGGCATTTGAACTTCCGCCACCTCCAACATATGTCAACTGTCCACCTGCCATGATCTCCATGTTTGAACCGCATGAAAGGTAGATCTTTCTTCCATTTTTCATTTCAAGTGTGCCAAAAACCATGATTTGAATGGGTGTGGAACAAAAAGGTGATGAATTTTCATCTAAATCTACTTGGATATCAACATCCACCTGAATTCCGGCTGGAATAATGATGATGTCGCCACATCCTGGAACTGAACCACAGCTCCATGTAGAAGCATCACTCCAGTCTCCGTCTGTAAGTGCAGTACAAGTGGCTCCGAAACTAATTGTTGAAATCATCATCCCGATAACTAGCAACATACTTTTGATCATGGCTTTCATAGCTGTGTTTTTTTGAGGTTTCTATCTGTTAGATGCCTCAAGTACAGCAATGGTTGTGTCCAGGATTTCTAGAATGAGTGAATGGAAAGTTTCCCTGTGTGGTTGGCGAAAAATTCCGTTTTGGTTATTGACTATTTTCGTCGGAATCGCCTTTTTTGAAAATACCTCCCACCTCTTTTGAGATACGTTGAATAGTTTCCATACCCACAGAAAGAGGCACCGCACTGACGTCGTCATAGCTACCGAAAATGCTTTCAGTCACCAATTGGGACGGATAGATAAAAATCCTGTCTAGGTGTGGGATTTCTTTTTCGATGCGGCCCGCAAACAGATCTTGCCCCAGGAAGGCAGATATACCCCCAGATCTTGCCATGATACCAATTACAAGTGTTTGATCTTTATAAACAGCAATTGCCTGTAAGCTATCCTCCGGGTGTTCGATCAGGAAATGTCTTGTTGCTGAACCAAACTTTCTGAATTGTTGATATTCAAGGATCTTTTCGTTGGTCTCTGTGGTACTGTATATATCAATGGTACAATTCAATTCTTTGGCCAATCGGAAAACACGTTCTAACCACTGACCAAAGCTGCTTTCTACTTCTGCCAATGGCGGACAAATCAGTGCAATCGTTCTGTAGGAAGCAAATGGCTTTTCAAAGTGACAAAAGAAAACGGTTTTTTCGCAGGCATCCAGTAAATGGTCACGATCATCGCCCACCAAGCGTTTCAATAAATTTGTTTTTGATTGATCATTTACCAATACGATATCCGCAGCAACTTCTTTTGCAACCCGTCCAATTCCATTC
>JBMLQF010000109.1:0-13346 GCA_049241705.1 Fluviicola sp.
CAGAATATTGGGAATTGCGTTTGGGAATCAATACAGGTGAAGTAACGGCGGGTGTGATCGGTTCCGAACGTCTCGCTTACGATATTTGGGGCGCAACGGTGAATCAGGCCCAACGTATGGAAATGATGGGTGAACCCGGACGTGTAACGATCTCTGGTGCTACGTTCAAACTGATCGAGCCGTATTTTGAATGTGCCTTCCGTGGAAAAGTACAGTCGAAAAGTAAGGGCTTGATCGATATGTTCACGGTAGAACGCATCAAACCTGAACTTTCTATCAATGGTGAAGGCTTAGTACCGAACGAGCGTTTCCAACAGATCGTGAATCTGCATTTGTATTCAAGCATCAATTATTACAAAGCAGAACGCCATATTATCAAAGTTCTGGAGAAAGGACTTTCACCGAAGCTGCATTACCATAGTATTGCGCACACCAAAGATGTGGTTCGTGCCGTTGAGCGATATGCCTTGTTAGAGGGCGTGACGGATGAAGGTCTCTTCTTGCTCAAATCGGCAGCAACGTATCATGATGCCGGATTTGTGGAAAGCTACGAAAAGAATGAACCGATTGGAGCGCGAATGGCTGAAGAGATCTTGCCGAAATATGGCTACTCAGAACAGCACATCGCACAGATCAAGGAGCTCATCTTCGTTACGCAGATCCCACACAAACCAAAGAACAAACTGGAAGAGATCATTTGCGATGCTGACCTAGACTACCTGGGAAGAGATGATTTCCACGAGATTGCTGACAAGTTGCGCCGCGAATTGCGCGAACACGGAAAGATTAACAGCGATCGCCAGTGGGATGAAATGCAAGTCGCTTTCTTGAATATGCATATCTATTTTACTCCTACAGCCATTGCGAGCAGACAGGCAAAAAAAATGCAAAACCTTGAAGAGGTGAAAGCGCGTTTGGAGCGCAACGAATACGCGGATTAATGATTCACGTCATAGTTTCTTCTCCGAAAACGAACTAACTTCGCGCTATGAAAAAGCTATGGTTGTGGTGTCTACTGTGTAGCACCTCGGTTTTTGCCCAGGGCCCGGAACAATACACCCTTTCTTTTGAACCCGTTTCAATACCAGAAATGGTAGGTGTACAATCATTTTCTTACGCGCGGTCAGGCGATGAGATCCTCATACTTGGCGGTAGATTGGATGGATTGCATCAGCGCATGCCAAACGCAAGTTTTGACGCTGCCGGACACAATGATCAGATGATCGTCATCAACGTTGCCACCAAGCAAGTGTGGAAGACAAAGGTTACTGGAAGCGGATTAGACTTGGATCTAAGCGAGCAGCTCAAGGCGACCAATCATTGTTTCTACCAGCTTAAAGACAGTTTGATGTTGATTGGAGGCTACGGTATTCGCACTTCGGCGGATGATCATGCGACATTTACTACTGCGCTTTATTTCTCGGTTTCTGAAGTAATTGCGGCCGTGAAGAAAAACCAGTTGACGAGTGCTTTATTTCAACGATTTGAAAACGATAAATTCGCTGTGTGCGGAGGTCAATTGAATCACATCAACAATACGTGGTATCTTGTTGGAGGACATCGTTTTGATGGTCGTTACAATCCTCGAAACGGTCCGTCATTTGTGCAGGCATACGCGAATGAAGTGCGCATGTTCACCATGGATCATGGCAAACCTAACTTCCAAAATGCCACGCGAAATGTGGAGCTTTTACACAAGCGGGATTATAATTTAGTGAAAGTTCCTACACCGGCGGGTTCATACGAGTTATTAGCACTATCAGGAGTTTTTCAGCAAGATTTTGACCTTCCGTTTCAAACCACTACAAGAATTTCAGCCGACGGTTCTGTTCGCTTGCAAGCTAATTTCAGACAATTCTACAACCATTATGAGTGTCCGGAACTGGTGGTTTATGATCCTACATCGAAGACAACACACTTGTTTATGATGGGAGGAATAGCCCAATATTATGACACGCTCGGAATTCCTTTACAAGATGATAATGTTCCCTTCATTTCAACCCTGTCGCGTTTGTCGATCTTACCTGATGGAAAAATGGAAGAATGGCTTTTAGATGGAGCAATGCCCACTTTGCTGGGTGCCGGTTCGGCCTTTATTCCCAACAAAGGCGCTTCTTGGGATGGGACGATCTATCGCTGGGATACAACAGATCCGGAGTCATTGGATTTAGGTTACTTGGTAGGAGGAATAGTTCCAAATGCACGCAACGTTTTCTGGATCAATGAAGGAATGGAAAGCAAAGCGGTTCCAACTGTTTATCGCGTACGAATAGTAAAAGCCAAAACCAAAGGCCGTTTAAACACCTATGCTTCGAATCCTTTAAATGTTGAATTATTGAAGCACGGAAAGAAGGACCGATACATGGTGTTTTTTGACCTACAAGAAGACGCACCGGTAACAGTTACATTTACTGATCCTTCCGGAAAGGTGTTTCATCAAAAAACGAAGAAGTTCAAAAAAGGAACGCATTATTGGAAGACCTTCTTGCCGAAAGAAAAAGGGGTTTATCGTGTAAAGGTTTATACCGAACAACATGGATGGGCTCGCGAATGGGAACAATTCATTTTTATCGATGAATAATTGTAAATTGCGGCGCATATCTCATTTGTTATGAAAGGCTTTTTACAAATCACACTCGGAATATTGTTGCTCACAGCATGTGCGAAAGAGGGGGTAGAAATAGAACCAACTTCTTCGTTTGAAGGATCCTGGAAGTGGTAGCAAAAAACCGGTGGAATTGGAGGCACTTATGAAGATACGGTTACCAGTACAGATCGAATGACTCTTCAGTTTGACACTGACGATAATTACGATTGGATAAAGAACGATACCGTAATCTATAGTGGTGGATATCATTCTAAGATGGATACCTCATTTATTTTGAATCAACGTGTGATGATGTTAACTCTGGAGAATTATCCCATGCGTTTGATCGTCAAACATAAAAGTGACACACTAGAATTGGTGGAGGATGTTACAGATGGCTTTACTTACAGATTTATACGCAAATAAAAAAGCGGGACTCTTTTGGGTCCCGCTTCGTTTATCTTGTAAAGTATATTTAGCTAAACAAAACGCTACCCCCGTATTTACCTTCAACCGGATTCACGATCAAAGTAGGGATTTGTGCGTCGTTAGTAAGAATGTACTGTTCGTGTGAAGCCGTGATCACACCCAACATGTTGTTGCGGTTCAAGTTCATGATTGCGATCAAATCCGCATCCAAACTTACAGCATGTTTTACTACTTCCTTATCGAACCCGCTGTTCGGAGCAACTTTAGTAGTTACTTCAATACCACGCTCGTGGAAGAACTTCACTGCAAACTGAATGTTTGCTTTCACTTGATGACGCAAGAACTCATCTGTTTCATCCGGTGTGATCAAATGCACACGCGACTTAAAATAGGTGGCAATATTAGCAACATAAGCCAATTTTTGCTTGGTTTCTTTATTTAGATCCAAAGGAACAACGATATCATCGTAACCTGTTTCTTTAATACTTTTTTCCTGAACAACGATGAACGGAACTGTAGAATGCGTGATCACTTTCAATGCGTGGCTACCTGTAATGTGCTGCCATCCGTGAGCACCATGAGTACCCATGAAGATTAGATCAGCTTTTGCTTCTGAAGCATAGTCACCAATATCATCAAAGATATTTCCCACACGAACTACCGGCGTGATAGCAATGTCGGTTTTCAAAGCATCAATTACTGCTTGTAGTTTTTCTTGAGCTTCTGAAGAGGATTTTTCTTTCGCAACAACGTGCAATAAATAAATCTCTGCACCAGTAGCTTTGGCCGTATTAATGGCATGAGCCAAGGCGTTGTCAGCAACCGATGTAAAATCGTGGGGAACAATGATCGTTTTCTTTTCCATAAGGAGTGAGTATTGGGGTTCTAAATAGTGAGGCAAAATTAATGATAATGCCAAAAATTAAGTGCTCAAAATGAGGTTAATATTAAAAAATCAACGTTAATAAATCAATAACTCTTCAAATTTTGTGACATTTGTTATCGAATCCGATAGTAGTATGGCCGTAATTGGAAAAATTGTCAAAAAAACATCTGAATTAGGGACAAAACGCAGTGCCGGAAAACCCCCCACCTTCAAAGGTCAGGTAAAAACACTTCAGAAACTGATCAAAACGGCCGCAAAGACTGAGTTTGGTGTCTATTACCGTTTTGACCATTGTTTAGAATCGGAAGATTTTATCCGCGCTTTTCAGAAACAGGTACCATTTTCGGATTACGATTCCATGTACCGTCATTGGATTCATCGCGCAATGGATGGAGCGCCAAATGTGATCTGGCCCGGAAAGATCAAGTATTATGCATTGTCTTCCGGAACTACCGGATCGCCTTCCAAAAGAATTCCGATCACAAAACAAATGATCCGCTCGTTCCAAAAGAACTCGATCAAACAATTTGCTTCTACTTCTCGCTTTGATTTGAGCGACGAATTCTATCAAAAATCATTTTTGGTTGTTGGAGGTTCTAGTCAGCCCGAAAAGGTTGGTCCACGTTTCGAAGGAGACTTATCGGGGATCCTGAAAAAACACACCTCGGTAGTTTTGCAGCCCTTAACCAAACCGGATCCAAAGACTGCGGCCATAAAAGATTGGTCGAAAAAACTGGATAAAATGGTGGAAATGGCTCCAAATTGGGACATTGCAACCGTGGCTGGCAGCCCAACTTGGTGCGTCATGTTACTCGAACGAATCGTGGAGCGCTACCAATTGAAACACATTCATGAACTGTGGCCGCATTTTGAACTCTATGTTTGGGGAGGCGTTTACATCGAACCGTATTTGGATCGTTTTGAAAAGATTTGCGGGAAGAAAGTACATTTACTCAACACCTATTTGGCATCTGAGGGCTATATGGCTTTTCAAAACAACCCTGAAAGTAAAGGAATGCAACTACTTACAAAATCGGGGATCTTTTTTGAATTCATCCCGTTCAACTCCGACAATTTCGATGCAAGCGGATCTGTTTTACCACATGCCAAGGCCTTTACCTTGGATGAAGTAAAAGAAGGCGTGGATTATGCATTGGTGATCTCAACAAACGCCGGATTGTGGCGCTATATCATAGGCGATCTGGTACAATTTACAGATGCTGCCAATTACGAGATCATCATTTCGGGAAGGATCAAGCAGTATTTAAGTTTGACTGGAGAACACTTGTCGCTGGATAACATCAACAATGCAATTAAGCTAACAGCAGCGAAAACGGGCGTTTCGATTCCTGAATTTTGTATTTGTGTGGATGAGGTAAACCAAAAACATTGTTGGTACTTTGGAGTTGCCGATGGCGCGGCTTCTCAAGACATCATGCATTCGATCGACCAGGAGTTGTGTGCCCTGAACGACGATTATGCCTCCTGCAGAAAATACAACACACTTCGCGATCCGGAAGCCCATTTTTTGCCGATCTCTAAATTCTATGAATTCATGGAAACGAGAGGAAAGTTTGGTTCTCAACAGAAGTTTCCACGGGTTATGACACAACATCAGGCCAATGATTGGAAACTATTTATTGGTGAGATTTAGCTGGACGTCTTTGCCTTGTTGCGATTGCGCTTCATGAGACCCTTCACCACACCATTGGCTACAACAACCAAAATGATCAATGCCGCGCCAATGTAAAAATTGGTGTTTAGCAATTCATGCTCGTTCAAAATCGGAATAGCCAACAAAATCGTGTAAACCGGCTCCAGATTGATACTGAGAGAAACGGTGAATGCCCCCAGCTTTTTCATGACTTCGATCGTGGCAATAAAGGCAAATGACGTACAAACGATCCCTAAGAACAGCAACCACCAGAAATCACTCCAGGTCATGGAAAGATCTTCCTGATTCAATTCTCCGCGAACTGCCAAAGCAATTGTTAGCACCACAAACCCAATGATCATTTCATGAAAAGTAATTGCTGGAGCAGGAGTGTCTTCTGCAATTTTGGCGTTGAAAACCGAGAATAAGGCAGCGCACAATGCAGAGAATAATCCCAAGGCCAAAGCAGTATATTGCTTCGGATTGAAATCGGAAGACACAAAATAGATCCCACCGATCACCAATAAACCAAAGGTGAATTCAAGAAAGGAAAATCGCTTTTTGAAAATGATCGGTTCCAGCCAGGTTACGTGCAAAGTAGCCGTGGACAAACACAAGATTCCCAAAGATGCCGTTGATAATTGGATCGATTCATAAAAGGTCAACCAATGCGTTGCAACCAATATACCAACCCCGAAAACTTGCCACATGCGTTTTTTGGAGGGGATGCGCATGGGTAATCCCAAAAAGTAAAGTCCGATCAACATGGAAACACCCGCGATCAGGATGCGGTACCACACCAACTGCAAACTTGGTAGGTGGATCAATTTCCCCAAAATTCCGGTAAACCCCCACATAAAAATGATGAGGTGCATCAGGATATGATACCGAAATGTTTGCAGCATGGTGCAAAGATAGTATTCTCGCAGCTTTTGCATGCACGGTATTCATTGCAAGGCGTCCAAGTCGTTTGACTTTTCCCTATCTTTGCAAAAAACACAGCATATGTCACATATCACCACACTGAGCGATTTTATCATGGAACGTCAAGCGGAATTTCCCGGGTCATCCGGTGAGTTGTCGCGCATTTTGAATGACATTTCTATCGCATCGAAGATCGTTTCTCGTGATGTGCGTCGCGCCGGGTTGGTTGACCATATTTTGGGAGCTCAGGGTGAAGTGAATGTGCAGGGTGAAGAACAACAGAAATTGGATGTCGTAGCCGACAATCAGTTCATCAAAGTGTTTGAATCCAGTGGTGAGATCTGTGGAATTGCTTCTGAAGAAAATGATGACTTCGTTGCATTTACAGGTGAGCGCGCCATGAACGGAAAGTATGTTGTTTTGTTCGATCCATTAGACGGCTCTTCGAATATCGATGTAAATGTTTCGATTGGAACGATCTTTTCTATTTACAAACGCAAATCCCCGAAGGGAACTCCAGCAACTTTGGATGACATGTTGCAAAAAGGCACGGAACAGATTGCTGCCGGATACGTTCTTTACGGCTCGTCTACCATGTTGGTGTATACCACAGGTCATGGCGTGAATGGTTTTACACTAGATCCTTCGATCGGTGAGTTCTGTCTTTCACATCCAAATATGAAGATGCCGGAAACGGGTCGTATTTATGCCATGAATGAAGGGAACATCCACGAGTGCGAACAAGGTATCCGTGATTATGTGCGCTTTTGCCAAGAAGTTCAAGCTGATGGCAAACCGTATTCTGGTCGTTACATCGGATCACTGGTTGCAGATTTTCACCGCAGCTTGATCAAAGGAGGAATTTATATCTATCCACGCACCAACCAAAGTCCGAAAGGAAAGCTGCGTTTATTGTACGAATGCAATCCCCTAGCAATGATCGCTGAACAAGCAGGAGGACTGGCAACAGATGGCTTGGACCGAATTCTGGAAGTGGAGCCAACACAATTGCACCAGCGTTGTGGATTCTTCGTTGGATCAAAACAGATGATGGAAAAAGCACTTGATTGCTTGGTTCAGGCACGTGCTTTGGAAAACGCTAAATAACCCCCTCGATTCCAAGAGTTACTAAATTTTAGTTTTTTCGAATCGTTCATTTCTGTTAGATTCGTTTTCTTCAATGAATTTCGGCAATATGAAATGGATGCTTATTTGTGGTTACGGATCTTCAAGCCAATTTGGGAATCAATGTGTATCCGAATCCAAGTACAGACAAAACGCTTGTTCGTTGGAATGCTGGTTTACAACCGGATGCAGTTGAATTGTGGGATTTACAAGGAAGATTGATCGAATCATTCAAAACAAGCGCTGAGTTCAATGAACAAGTCATAGATTTGTCGGCACAAACGCAAGGTGTTTACTTGATTCGCGTGCTCAAGAACGGCTATGAACGATTGGAAAAAGTGGTTAAGCAGTAGTTTACTGATACTGGTTGCGGCACTGACAGCTGCGCAGGAGAAATTCCGTTGCGTGGAAGAAGTGACCAAAATGCCGGTTGAGGGTGTGATAATCTTTCACCAAGGCACCAAGATCTCCTTTACCGATGCGGATGGATTGTTTGTGCTTTCAAATGAAGTTTCCGGGACTCTCAGTGCGCTTTTGCCCGACGGACAAGTTTGCGTTACCACGACGGATGAAGTGCGACGTTCGGGCGAATTTGTGTTGTATCACAATGCTTTTTCACTGAATGAAATTGTGGTTTCTTCCAGTCGCTTTCAAGAAAAAAAACGTGATGTTTCCAGAAAGATCGAACAGATCAGTGCACGAGAAATAGCTCAGTGGAATCAAACAAGTACAGCTGACGTGTTGGCCATGAGCGGACAGGTTGCCGTTCAAAAAAGTCAACTGGGAGGAGGAAGTCCAATCATCCGCGGGTTTGAAGCCAACAAGGTTCTACTAGTTATTGATGGAGTTACGATGAACAACGCGATCTACCGCGGCGGACATCTACAAAATTCAATTACGATCGACCCGTCCATTTTGGAAAAAGCGGAACTTGTATTTGGTCCCGGAACGGTTGTTTATGGCTCGGATGCTTTGGGTGGGGTGATGCATTTTGTGACCAAAGACCCCAAGTTCAGTGCGAGTGGAAGAACTCAAGTGCAAGCGCGCGCGTTTACACGTTACCATTCTGCAGCAAACGGTTTTACGGGTCATGTTTCTGCTTCCATCAGCGGCAAATCCTGGGCGAGTTTTACAGCGGTTAGTTATTCTAAACTTTCAGACTTACGCCAGGGAAGTGTGCGGTCAAGTGCCTATCCGGATTTTGGTAAGCGCATTTGGTACGTGGAGCGCATCAACGATACAGATTCCATGGTCACCAATCCAGATCCAAATGTTCAAGTGGGCTCCGGCTACAGTCAGATCGATGTGCTACAAAAATTAAAGTTTCAAGGGAAGAAACAAGGTCAGCACCTAATAAATCTTCAGCTATCCACCAGTACGGATGTACCGCGCTACGACCGCTTGACTCAAATGCAGAATGGATTGCCGCGCTTTGCGGAATGGTATTACGGTCCACAATTCCGAACGCTTTTGAGCTATAAATTGAACATCGTCAAGCCACGGGCTTGGTACGACAAGTTGCAAGTGCTGGCTTCCGCCCAATGGATCGAAGAAAGCAGGATCGATCGCCGCTATCAGAAAACGACTAAAAATCACCGCATCGAGCAAGTGCAGGTATACAACATCACAGTGGATGCCGAAAAGCGAATCAAAAAACAAGAATTGCGCTACGGGCTAAATGTTGGAATAAACCGCGTCAATTCAACCGCGTTTACGGAGGACATTGTAACGCGTGTTGTTGGTTCGCTGGACACCCGTTATCCCGATGGGGGCTCCTCGACCGCTCAAGCTGCAGCTTATTTGTCGCATGCCTGGGAGATCAATGAGAAATGGGTTTTGAATGACGGTATTCGTGTAAACTGGACCTACCTGCAAGCAGATTTCATCAGTAAGAGCTTTTTTGATTTTCCCTATACTCAAGTGAAGCAACAGAACAACGCTATCAACGGACAAATTGGAATTGTCTTCATGCCCCGCGAATCTTGGAGGTTTACTCTCAATGGTGGTTCGGCCTTTCGTTCCCCGAATATTGATGATCTGGCAAAAGTTTTTGAAACCGTACCGGGAACAGTGATTCTGCCCAATGAATTCTTACGTCCCGAATACGCATATACAACTGATCTTACGGTAAGTTATCGCTGGAAACATCACCTGCGCGTGTCCGGTACAGCCTATTCTACATGGATCGACAATATCATTGCGGTGCTTCCCAGTTCGTTCAATGGATCAGATTCCATCCTATATGAAGGAAGCATGAGCCGCATTTATTCCTCTCAAAATGCCAATGCAGGAAAGATCTTTGGGGCAGAAGGGAAAGTTGAAGCAGCATTTGCAAACTATTGGCAATTCGTTGGAACCATCAATTATACCTACGGTCGCGTGCAAACAGAAACAGGAGAACAGCCGCTTGATCACATTCCGCCACTATTTGGTAAAGTAGAGTTGACTTACAACAAGCGAAAATTTGGCGCTGCATTTGTTTCCCAGTTCAATGGCTGGAAGTACTTGAAAGACTATTCTACAAGCGGAGAGGACAACCTGCCATTTGCAACTCCGGATGGAATGCCGTCTTGGTACATTTTTTCAGCGCGGGCACAATTCCGTTTGAATAAATACATGCAACTACAAGCGGCCTGCGAGAACATCCTAGATCGCAACTACCGCACCTTTGCCGCCAACATTTCGGCACCGGGCAGGAACTGGATCTTCACAGCGCGTTTTTCGTTGTAAGCTCGTTTTCTTTCCGTCATTTTATCACGTATCTTTGCAACACTTTTCAGGGGCTCCCAAACAATGGGTGCCCCTTAACGGTTTTTACACAAAATGGAAATAGGGCACTTTTTAAGACAATTCAAACAGCTTCAAGGACTCGACGAAACTGCGAATGCATTGCAACAAGCCGACATGCGCATTCACTGGAAAGGATTGATCGGTTCAGCGAAATCCTTGGCCGCATCGTGCGTGGCGGAACAAGTTCCCGGTCATCACCTGTTTATCCTGGAGGACAAAGAATCAGCAGCCTATTTCCTGAATGATCTGGAACAAGTGTATCCGGAAAATAAACACATTCTGTTTTATCCAGCATCTTACAGAACGCCCTACCAATTGGAGGAAACTGATAATGCGAATGTGGTCGCCCGCGCCGAAGTACTGGAAAAGATCAACTCCGGGAAGAACACCTGGGTGATCACGTATCCGCAAGCCTTGTTCGAACGTGTGCCAACGCAAAAGAAATTGTCCGAAAACACCATGCGAGTGGAACGCGGGAAAACGTACTCCATTGATTTCTTCAACGAATTGCTTTTGGAATACGGCTTTGAACGGGTAGATTTTGTGTACGAACCCGGACAATTTTCCATCCGGGGTGGAATTGTAGACATCTTCTCCTTCTCGCACGATGAACCGTTCCGCGTGGAATTCTTCGGCGATGAGGTGGATTCGATCCGTACCTTCGACCCGGTTTTGCAACTTTCGGTTGCCAATCACATCCACTTTTCCATCGTTCCGAATGTGCAACGTCAACTGGTGCTGTCAGGTACCGGAACGTTCCTGGAATTCATCGGTAAACAAGCGACGATCTGGTTGGCGTCGAATGACCTTGTAAAGAATGCGCTCGATAAAGATTACGAGAAAGCTGTGCGCATACACGAACAATTGCCGCAGAACACGGTCAAGCACAGTTTGCCCTCGGAATTGTATATGCATCCTTCAGATTGGAAAGAACAGGTAGTTCGACATAACATCATCGAAATTGGACCGGAATACCATTTCAAGGTATCCGAAACCATTCAGTTTGAAACAGTGCATCAGCCGACTTTCAACAAAGATTTCGACTTACTGAAAGACGATCTGATCGCCCGAAAACAGGCAGGAGCAACCAATTTGATCTTTTCTAATCAACCGAAACAGATCGAGCGACTTTATCAGATCTTCGAAGATATCGGAGCAGAAGTGGAGTTCAAACCGGTCAACGTGGCCCTGCATGGTGGATTCATTGTACCCAAATTGAAATTGGTGTGCTATACCGATCATCAGATCTTCGAGCGTTATCACCGTTTCAAACTGAAGGAAGGATTCCGTCAGGCAAAACAAGCACTGACCTTGAAAGAGATCTACAATTTGCAAAAAGGCGATTACGTCACACACATCGATCACGGTGTGGGACAGTTCTCGGGACTACAAACCATAGACGTGAACGGCAAACCACAGGAAGCAATCCGCTTGGTCTACAGAGATGGGGATGTACTTTACGTGAGCATCCACTCGCTTCACCGTATTTCTAAGTTTACCGGCAAGGACGGACAAGCTCCGAAGATGAATAAACTCGGAACGCAAGCTTGGGCAACACTCAAACAAAAGACCAAGAAGAAGATCAAGGAATTGGCTTTCGACTTGATCCAGTTGTACGCAAAACGCAAAAGTCAACCCGGATTTGCGTTTTCGCCTGATACTTACCTCCAAAATGAGCTGGAAGCTTCCTTTATGTATGAAGACACTCCGGATCAATTGAAGTCCACCCAAGCGGTAAAAGAGGACATGGAAAAATCCACCCCGATGGATCGCTTGGTTTGCGGCGATGTGGGGTTTGGTAAAACGGAAGTAGCCATTCGCGCCGCTTTCAAAGCGGTAACAGATAGCAAACAAGTTGCAGTTTTGGTTCCAACAACGATCTTATCGCACCAACACTACCGCACTTTTGCAGAACGCTTGAAGAATTTTCCGTGCAAAGTGGATTACATCAACCGCTTTAAATCGGCGAAGGAAGTCACAGAAACCTTGAAGAAAGTAGCCAGTGGTGAGATCGACATTCTCGTAGGAACCCACAAGATCGTCAGCGATAAAGTGAAGTTCAAAGATCTGGGCTTGATGATCATTGACGAAGAGCAGAAGTTTGGAGTAGCGGTGAAGGACAAATTGAAAACCTTGAAAACGACCGTCGATACCTTGACGCTGACCGCCACACCGATTCCACGAACTTTGCAATTTTCCTTGATGGGCGCACGCGATTTGAGCATCATCAACACACCGCCTCCAAACCGTCAACCAGTTTTGACGGAAGTGATCACCTTCAACGAAGAGCAGATCCGCGATGCGATCGCTTACGAGGTGAGTCGGGGAGGACAGGTATATTTCGTGCACAATCGCTTGGCAAATATTCGCGAAGTGGCCGGTATGATCTCGCGTTTGTGTCCCGGTGTGCGCGTGGCAATCGGTCACGGACAAATGGATGGAAAACAGTTAGAGAAGATCATGATGGATTTCATCCAGGGCGAATACGACGTGCTATTGGCTACAACCATCATCGAATCGGGAATCGATATTTCCAATGCGAATACGATCTTGATCAACGACGCCAACAATTTTGGGTTGAGTGACCTGCATCAGTTGCGCGGTCGCGTTGGACGATCCAATAAAAAAGGATTCTGTTACCTGATTGCGCCACCGTTCAGCATGATCACTACCGAAGCACGTAAACGACTGGAAGCTTTGGTGCAATTCTCCGATCTGGGTTCCGGATTCAACATTGCGATGAAGGATTTGGATATTCGCGGTGCCGGAAACTTGTTGGGCGGAGAGCAAAGCGGTTTCATTTCCGAGATCGGATTCGAGATGTACCAAAAGATCCTGAACGAAGCCATGGACGAATTGAAAGAAGAAGAATTCAAGGATTTGTACGAAGACCGCAATACGGAAACGATGGGTCATTTCTTCGTGAAAGATTGTGTGCTGGAAACCGACTT
>JBMLQF010000110.1:0-4018 GCA_049241705.1 Fluviicola sp.
GCGATCTTGAAACACAACAATGCTTGTGGATTGGCAACTCGCGCTACATTGGCACAAGCTTATGCAGATGCGTTGGCGGGTGATCCGACTTCTGCTTTTGGTGGGATCTTGATCGCAAACCGACCAATTGACTTAGCCACCGCAACTTTGGTTAATGATCTGTTCTGTGAAGTTGTTGTAGCTCCGGCGTTTGATGCAGATGCACTTGAAATGTTGAAGTCTAAAAAGAACCGCATTCTTTTAGTTCAAAAAGAAGTTCAGATGCCAAATCGTCAATTCCGCACCTTATTGAACGGGGTATTGGAACAAGATAAGGATAGCATTACCGAGACAGAAGGCAATTTTGAACCAAGAACAACGAAACTTCCTTCGGAACAAGAAAAGCGCGACTTGGTATTTGCGAATAAACTAGTTAAACATACAAAGTCGAACACCATCGTTCTTGCTAAGAATGGTCAGTTGATCGCTAGTGGTACTGGTCAAACGTCACGTGTGGATGCTTTGCGTCAGGCAATCGAAAAGGCGAGATCTTTCGGGTTCGATTTGAACGGTGCTGTTATGGCTTCTGATGCATTTTTCCCATTCCCAGATTGTGTAGAGATCGCTCATTTGGCAGGAATTACCGCAGTTGTTCAGCCAGGTGGATCAATCAAGGATGAATTATCTATTGATTATTGCAATGCGCACGGTGTTGCAATGGTGTTTACGGGTAATCGACACTTTAAACATTAATCAGAAATAATACAGAAGCTCTTCAAAACGAAGAGCTTTTTTTTGCTTTGCACATGTCAATTCATCTCCTTATTTAGAATTATTTCCATTTATTTCAACTACCTTTGTAACCATTTTCGCAGAATTACGAAAAAGGACACGTTAACAACGCAAACGAAGCGCATTCAATGGGATTGTTTAATTTTCTTACGCAAGAGATTGCTATCGACTTAGGTACTGCAAACACGCTGATCATCATGAATGATAAGGTGGTTGTAGACGAGCCGTCTATTGTGGCAAAAGACATTCAAACGGGCAAGGTTGTAGCAATCGGTAAAAAAGCCCAACAGATGCACGGTAAAACGCACAAGCTGATTGAAACGGTTCGTCCGTTGAAAGATGGGGTGATCGCGGATTTCCAGAGTGCAGAACAAATGATTCGGGGGTTCATCAAAATGATCAATCCGGGTCGTCGTATGTTCAACCCAACGCTTCGTATGGTGATTTGTATCCCATCAGGTATTACGGAAGTTGAAAAGCGTGCAGTTCGCGACTCGGCGGAGCATGCTGGAGCGAAAGAAGTGTATTTGATCCACGAGCCTATGGCTGCAGCGATCGGTATTGGTATCGACGTAGAGGAGCCAATGGGTAACATGATCATTGATATCGGTGGTGGTACATCTGAAATTGCTGTCATTGCGTTAGGAGGAATTGTGTGTGATAAGTCGATCCGTATTGCAGGAGATGACTTTACATCAGATATTGAAGAATACATGCGTCGCCAGCACAACATCTTGGTTGGAGAGCGTACGGCTGAACAGATCAAGATCGAAGTTGGTGCAGCATTGCCAGAGTTGGACAATCCACCACCAGATTTCGCTGTTCGTGGTCGAGATTTGATGACAGGTATTCCAAAAGAGATCGTGATTACTTATTCAGAAGTGGCACATGCTCTAGATAAGACTATTTCGAAAATCGAAGAAGCGATCTTATCTGCGTTGGAGCAAACACCACCAGAACTTTCTGCCGATATCTACAAAACAGGTATCTATTTAGCGGGAGGCGGTTCCATGCTTCGTGGTTTGGATAAACGGATCAATGAGAAAACAAAATTACCGGTACACATTGCTGAGGATCCACTTCGAGCAGTAGCCCGTGGAACAAGTATCGCATTGAAGAACTTGGATCGTTTCCAGTTCTTGATCAGAGACTAATAATTGAAACCGCTTTACGGCGGTTTTTTTATTATATTCAATTCAAAAAGCGGACTCTCTCACATGCGTAACCTTCTGTTTATATGCCTGCTGTCATGCAGCATTCCGTGTTTGGCACAAACTCCGCCAGAACCAGTTCTACCTAATTGGAACATCCATCTTCGGGGAAAGTATCTGATAGGTGGATTATTGGAGGATCTTTATTGGAGGGGTTACAATTACGGTGTTTCCTTCCAGTGGAAGCGACACCTGATTGGAATTGATGGTGCGGTGTACAGACAAACCAACGAGCGAGACAACGATTTTGATGAGGCGCAATACCACGAGATAAGCAGACGCACTTCAATTTTTCTGGATTACAGTTTTCGCCTGTTTTACACTGATTATACGGAATACTATGTTCAAATATATTCACGTATTCATGGAAATTCCTGGTTCTGGCGCGAGCGGATATCTGATGATTATTCCCCTACCAATCCTCATTATTTTGAAGAAAGAGCTCGTGGGCATTTCACAGATCTTGGAGGTGGATTAGGAGTGCGTTTTCACCCGAAACCGCGATTTGGAATAGATGTGAATTTGAACATGGCATACCGCTCTTGGGTGAATGAAAGTATTCGTTTTGATGAGGATATGTGGATCACTAACAAGGCAAAGGTTGATAGTTGGTTGCCCATGTTTCGCGCTACTCTTTACTTTTCTTTGAATCGTACCTTTTGAAACATTTTTTTTGTTGCAAAAAAAATTATACTTTAACAACCAGAATTACAGTTGTTTGTAGTTCAACAACACGGATAAATTGCCCGAATGAAGATTGGTTTTCTTGCTCTAATTTTTTGCGCCTCCATGTTTACGCTGAATGCACAGGCGTTGAATGCATTTTTCCTGATACACCACACAAGCGGTTGCGATAATGCCAGCGGAGTGGTTTCAATTCACGCTACTGGAGGAAATGGAAATTACACGTATTTGTGGTCAAACGGATCTACGATCGATACAGCCTATAATTTAGGTGCCGGATCTCATTCCGTTACTGTTTATAGTGGAACAGATTCTGTTGTTAAAACGATCCAGTTAGAAGCATTTGGGGTAGAGCATGTTTTAAGTCAGAATGCATGTCATGGAGGATATGGAAATATATATTTGGACAATATTACAGCTACCTATCCCATACAAATTCAGTGGTTTGAAAACAATTTACCACTAAATCAATCAGCGCCAGTTATTGACTCATTATTGACAGGTACCTATCATTTTAAATTGACAGATGCAGAAGGATGTGTAGATTCGGGTACGGTAACCATCCAGGCATCTTCTCCTGTTATGGAAGTCTTTTTGTCGGATTCTACTTTATGTTGGTATGGCACGTCGCAAGTTTGGTTTACTCCGGGATTCACCTTGCTGGATGGATGGGGAAATGAATACAATTCAACTGTCGACACCTTTCTTTATTTTAATAATATGGCATCCAGTGGAATTCCCGAGTATGGGTTTGATTCCTTAGGTTGTGAGGCAAGTGTGAGTATTATGTCGTCCTTTGTTTATTTACAAGGGCATCCGGACCCGATTCCAATTTATCTAGTTGGTGACACCTTAACCTTGAGTATCGTTCCAAATCTTCAGCCGGACCCGAATTATACGTATAGTTGGAGTTATCAAGGTACCCAACTTGCGAATAACTCTTATTCCTATCTCGAGATCGATACGAGTGGCTTTTATTCCGTTACAGCTACCAATATTCACGGCTGCGTCTGGTCAGGCATACGACAAGTGAACTTTCTGAACCTGGATCATTTCAACATTTCAGAAATTAAAGCCTTCCCGAATCCAAGTGGGATGAACAATTGTTGGAATGTAGAGTGGGATAATATGTCTTTAAATAACCAACCCTACGCGTTGTTTGATCTGAATGGCAATATCATTCAACAAGGGATAACGGGTGAAAAAAGTATCAAGATCGATGTGCCTGCATCCGCTGGAGTGTATCAGCTTTCCCTGGGTGAAAATCGGATTCGATTGATAAGCACTCCTTAAGGCGCTTATCTCGTTGAAGCAACCAGCGCTGAAATATTAGTGGTAAATAGCTTCACCGC
>JBMLQF010000111.1:0-7528 GCA_049241705.1 Fluviicola sp.
CCGCGTTCAAGTATGCTCTCGGGATCAATAAAGCGCGTGATTTTTGGCGCAATACGATACTCGCTTCAAAACTTACGTTGGGGTACAAAACTGGTGGTTTGTTCACAAAAACAGCTTCAACCGTGAATGTTTTCGTACGCTCATTGATCATTGGATGAATCTTGGAAACCGTGGCCTCAAACACTTGAGATTTGTAACTATCCATAGTAATGATCACGCGTTGGCCTTTATGAACTTTTACGATATCGTATTCATCCACTTGCATTTCCAAGACGAATGTAGACGGATCACCAATCACCGCTACGACAGTTTGGGGCCCCACGAGTTCTCCCTTTTCTTTGTTCAATGAGTAAACCTTACCGTCAATGTCACTTCTTAGGGTAAAATCCGATTCCAGTTTTTCAGAGATCTCCAAGGATTTCTGTGCTTGTGCAGCCGAAAAGTTGATCTGACGTTTTAGATCATTGTAGCGAACGGCTGCCGAATGATACGCATTCTTAGCATTTTCGAAAGCCAATTGTCGGTTTTCGAACTCTACTTGCGACACAGCATTTTGTTTATACAGCACTTGTTGTCGCACAAACATCAGGCTATCGTTTCGCAACTTTTCACGTGCCAATGCTACTGCTTGTCTGGCTTCTTCAAGTTTTTGCTTGTTGGCGTCCTCATCATAGAAGGCTGCTGATAATTGTGCGTTTTCTTTGTTCAATCGTTGCGTTAGATTGGCTAGGACTATCAATGGTTGTCCTTTCTTGACGATATCACCTTCTTCTACCAGAATGGATTGAACGGTCCCGTTCACTGTTGGAACCAACTGGTATTGATTGTCTGCACGCACAAATCCTGAGGCATAAACAGACTCGGTTATTTCCGCATATTTGGGTTTCGTCGATTCCGGATCTTTCCCACAAGAGGCAATTAAAAGAGACACCAGAAACATACTCGCAATAACACGCATGGAGGTTAATTTTCTACGAAAGTAAACTTTGTTAAGTTGTAATAATATGACCTGCATCGCTTTTTTGGAGAAATTAACCTTCGATTCGTTTGACCTCGGCAATTTCATCCAGGCTGTGGTAAAGAAAACTCACCAAGTGCAACATTTCATCCCTTCCTTTGCGCTGACCCATCTTTGCAAAAATGAATACAGAAGAAATGAGGATCATGCCTACCGGAATGAACCACAACCAAAACGGATCACCATAAGTTTGGTATTGAACAGCTCCAAACATTCCTGCAAAAAGTGTTGCTAATGTGAGTGCGGCATAGATCAGGGCAAACATAGCCCAAACAGCTTGTCTCGGCCCTATCAAACAGTGTACGGTCGTATAGTCGAGATAATCTTCCTTTTCGATACGAACAGACATTTCAGGAGACCAATAGTGCTGTGCCCAACTCGGGATCTTGATAAAGATATATCCACTTGAACGAACACCAGAAACAGTTTTATCATCCAATAATCTTTTGGAAACATGTTGCATGGCTTCTTCAGGATCTGTGTCAATTCGGAGCACAAATCGTGGACGCAACTTGCCCATCACGGAATGATGTAAACGATTGAAAGGCATTAACCAATGTAATCATTTTCACCAATAAAGCAAGAAAAAGTTGTGCGAATCTTATTTCAACAACCACGGTTCTAGACCTTCAGCACGCAACTTCGGAGCCAAGGTATTGTAAGCAGAACCTGGTCCGGCAGAAACACGATTGGTAGAACCGCTCTCAAGGATCACGGCATCAAATCCTTTTTGTCGCAAGGATTGAACAAGAATGTCGGCATTGGCGCGGGATGAAAAACTTCCAACGATAACCTGACTTCCGGATGTTGATGGTGTGCTGGTGTTTTGTGGAACTTCAACAACCGTTTCAGATAGTTCTTCCGAAGAAACTTCCGGTTGTGCTTGATAGTTTCCACGCTCGTTCATGCGAATAGGAATGTAGGTGTCTTCATCCAATTCGTAGGCAAAAGTTGAAACGTGAGCAGGAAGATCCTTTAACTGTGGCTCTACACGATCCGTTGCAATTTCGTAATGACCTGTACTTTTAAAACTTGGTGCAGGGACCTTGTAAAACGGATTGAAATCATGAATAGTCAATACTCCCGACTCTAAAACATCCGTCTTCATCGGAATCCAAACCGAATAGAACACAATAGGTAAAAGACAAGCTGCCGCCACATAGCGCATGGCTTTTCTAGTACGCGAACGCCCAATCGGAACAATGCGCGTCTCCTCTACCACATGTAATATTGGAGCCGTTTGCTCGGCAATTACTTCGTGGTCTGCAGTCAATTGGTCGGCTAACTCTTTGGTGTTTGCCAATGTTTCGGTAGCTGCTGCGTCTTCTGCGGCAATGAAATGTACCGTCCCGAGACCATAAGATTCAAGCAACAAATTGAAAAAACGATCTTGTTCAAAACACAAGTTTCTTTCGGCGTCCATGTACAAGATCCCAACACGATCAATCGTGATGCGTTGGCCTTCTTGTAACTGCTGCTGCCAATTAGCAACTGCATGGTCTACTTCGTTCGTTGCTTGCGGATATGACAGCTCATTTTGTTGTGCCAATGCTGTGACCAACAACCCATCGTTATTGATCAAGGAACGATTGAACAAAACCGATTTTCGAGCAGGCAACATGACCCCTTTCTCAAAATCGATCTGAGCAGAGACACGTTGAGCCACAAAGCCCCCAAAATTGGGAACCACAACACAATTGTGTTGGAGTAATAAATCCCCGATCAGGGTTTCAACAGTCCTCATATCACAAAGTTAGGAAATGAACCTGTAGGTATACGCAGTTTTAACAAAAGAGTTGCAGAAAAAAAGCAGATTATCGTAAACGCTTCAACAAAGACGCAGGTGAAATACCCTCCACGAAAAATACCAGCCTTATGAATAGAAGGACAAATATGTTCCCGATCAGCAAACTTAACCAAGTGATGGATTCCGGCATCAAGGCGCTGGCAAGTAAATAGATCACGATACTACCGCCCACATACATCGCAAATTTTCGGCGGTTGTATTTGATCGGATAATATTTCTGCCCCAAGAAATAGGACAAAACCATTTGAACCGCGTAAACGATCATCGTTGCCCAGGCACTGGCCCGAAAACCAAATTCGGGGATGAACAACCAATTAATAATGATCGTAAGTCCTGCACCAATCAAGGAGATGTATGCTCCAAACTTGGTTTGATTGGAAAGTTTATACCAGATACTTTGATTGAGGTAAATTCCCAGAAAGACGTTTGCCAATAAAAGAACCGGTACAATATCCAACCCTACCCAATAAGCTTCTCGGGAAATGAAATGTTTGAAAATATCTACGTTCAAACTAACCGCCAGGAAAACAAAACAAACAGTCGCCACAAAGTAGTTCATCACTTTGATGTAGACCTTATTTCGATCTTCGTTCCGCATTTGATTAAAGAAGAAGGGCTCGGCAGCGTATCGATATGCTTGTAACAAAATGGTAACAAGCATCGCTAGTTTATAACATGCACTGTAGATCCCGATTTGCTCATCCGCGTAATCAGACCCTTCGGTGTAAAGGAGTTGTTTGAGCATGATCCGGTCGATCGTCTCATTAATAATTCCAGCAAATCCGGCAATCACGATAGGATACGCATAACGTAACATTTTGCGCAAGAGCGAAAAATCGAATTGGAAGCGGATGCCCACAAAACTCTTGTAGAGCATCAGTGGCTTGACCAAACTGGAAAGCAGATTGGCAATGAGAATGAACATGATGCCTTCTTCAGGACGTGCCGGATCGAAAAAACCAAGCAATAAGATCACATTGAGCAATATGTTGACTGCAATGGATGCAAACTGAATAAGGGCAAATTTCTTGGCATTCTCCTCAGCTCGTAGCTGGGCCATGGGAAGCGCACTCACCGCATCCACCACCACAATAGCACACATGATAATGATGTATTCCGGGTGATCCGAAAACAGGAGCGCATCTGCTAATGACTGATTAAAGAAATAAACGAACAAAAAGAAAACAGCATTCAACGAGAGGATTGTCAGAAAGCTATTTCGAAACACTTGTTGCTTGTCTTCAGCATCTTGAATGAATCGAAAATAAGCTGTTTCCATCCCGAAGGTCAGCACGACCATCAAGAAAGCAACAAAGGCGTACAACTGAGAGATCACTCCATAGTCACTCGGCTGCACGAACACATAAGTATACAGCGGAACGAGCAAGTAATTGAGCGTCCGTCCCAGAATTGTGGAAAGCCCATAAATGGCTGTTTGCCCCAGCAGCTTCTTGAGTGGATTCAAACGATCAGTTTCTGAAATTTGGCTTTCTCTTTTCTAGAAATGCGCCTGTTCCTTCTTTAAAGTCTGCTGTCCCAAAACAACGACCAAACTCATCGATCTCAGTATCAAAACCGGCTTGACCACCCTTGGAATACAAAGCATTCACAGAGCGGATAGCTGAAGCAATTGCAGTTCCTGAATTGTTTAGGATCTTTGCAGCCATTTTCTCAGCTAACTCCAACAATTCTTCTTGCGCACAAACGTGATTCACCAAGCCCCAAGAAAGTGCTTCATCAGCACCGATCATTCCGGCAGTAAAGATCATTTCGTTTGCTTTCCCTTTTCCAACTAGTTGGGCCAAACGTTGAGTTCCACCATAACCAGGAATTACACCAAGAGAAACTTCCGGAAGACCAAGCTTTGCATTGGAAGATGCAATTCGGATGTGGGAAGCCATCGCTAATTCCAATCCTCCACCTAAGGCAAAACCATTTACAGCGGCGATTACCGGAGTTGACATGTTCTCAATAAACGAGAACAATAACTCTTGGCCTTTTGCTGCCAATTCTTTGCCTTGGTTCACGTCAAAATCCGCAAATTCTTTGATATCTGCACCGGCAACAAAGGATTTTTCACCAGATCCGGTTAAAATAACCACTCCTGTTGATGTATCTGCATCAGCAGCGCTCAAAGCCGCGTTCAACTCACTAATTGTCTGCTTGTTCAAAGCGTTCAATTGATTCGGACGGTTAATCGTAATCACTTGGATCTGTCCTTTTTGCTCTACCAAAATGTTCTCAAAAGCCATATCTATTGTTTTCTATACTTTTTATATAAACGAATTCCCAGCATCAATGCGATACCGGTTCCAAAAAACCCAACAATTCCACCTATCCAGCCTAGCGTTGATTGTAATTCTACCAGAAAAACAATTGCAACAAGCAGCAGGGTGGCTACTTCATTCCACAATCTCAAATGTCCGGAAGTCCACTTACTTGTTCCCGTTTTCAGTTTATTCATCAATCCTTGACAGATGAAGTGATAAACCAAAAGGATTGCCACAAAGCCTAGTTTCAAGTGCATCCATGGAAGTTGCAACAAGGCTGAATTAGCCAGCAACATAAAAGTTCCAAATAAGACTGTCAGGATCATCGCGGGAGTGGTGATAATGTACCACAAGCGCCATTGCATCAGGTTGAATTGTTGATGCAAAATGGTTTTTTCCGCCTCGGTTTTCGTGTTTGCCTCGGTATGATAAATGAACAAACGAACCATGTAGAACAAGCCTGCAAACCAGCTCACCACAAATATGATGTGCAGTGATTTCCAAACAGCATAATTCTCGATCAGAAACGTTGTCATACCCTACAAATATAGCAAAACAAAAGGGACATCGTTTGGATGTCCCTTTCTATGCTTTTGAGATGAGGCTTACACCTTCATTCCTTTTACAATTCTGTCTTTGCGTTTTTTACGTGCCAATTTGCGTTGTTTAACCACAAGGAAAGCCGAACTTCCGCCGGATTGAACATTATAGGTAATGTTACCATACTCAACCGTCCCTCCGTTTTGCTTCCAATCAGCAACCAGGTAAAAACGTCCGTTAGTTTGAGTTGGTCGGGTTGCAAAGCTCAAGGTTTTGCCATTTCCAACTTCGAAACGAACGATGATTTCGTTGTTAGGACCTACCTTTTCAAATCTTCCCGGGGTATTTTTCGGAATGATCACACGTTCTTGTGTTGAATTTGTATTGGACACCAAGGTACCGTCGTTTCCTGTAGTTTGGTTGCCTGAGCTACTACTCTTTTCAAGAATAACGTTTGCTGAAGTGTAAAATTGAACTTTTACTAAGTTCTCCGGAGACAGATCGTATTGCTCCTTCAATGATTCTGTGTAAGGAACCATTGTACCACAACTGGAAACCAATAAAGCTACAAAAGCCAATCCTAGAAATACTCTCATGTTGTACGTGTTTTTTTGCAAATGTAAAATTATGAACACAAATAAAGTGCCACTCTGCTCACTTTCTTTGAATTAGATTACACCTCTTCCTGATTTCTGTGCAAAGGAAACAAGAGTGGTCTGCTTGGTGTAGCATCATTTTCAAAGGGCGCAGTCTGCAGATTCATCAGGTATTCACCGTCTTTGATCTCGTCTGGAACGAAGACTAACTCAGTAATTGTTCTGTCAAACCGTTCATTTCCGGGCACACCCCAGTAAGCATGATGGAAAGCCAATTCTCCGTTATCTTTTTCTCTGTCAACAGATGGTGTGTCGATCAATAAATGAAGAATGCCGCACTCGTTTAATAATGCGATCGTATCCACATCCATGTAAGCTGGATTCGTTTCGGAATAATGTCTTGAACATTTTTGTGCATCATTTGGCAAGGTTCGAATCACCAATGCTTCCGCTGAAACATCCTGTAACAAGGGTTCCAGCCGCGCTCTGGTGATCACATGATCCGTATCACCATCGGCATTTAATCGCTTTTCTGGGGTTATACTGATCAAAATGGTTCGATAGAACAGTTTTTTGATCATGCCATTCACAGAATACACCTGTGGAGTAATATGCCCCAAACATTCCGTGTGTGTTCCGTGTCCGTGAGGATTGAAGAAGATGTCTCTGAAGTTCACGGATCCTCCTTCAGCTACCGCACCAACCCAACCGTTTGCCCGCACAGGCTCAAAACGCGGTTCTGAAACGTACCATGCCGTCGGGTTATCGGGTGTTGGTCGGAGGGACAAGGAAATATCCAGTCCTTCGTTCATTAAAATGTAACTACCGTCTTCTTGAAATAACTGCATGATCTATTTCGGTAGTTTAGCTACCATCTGTTTGTAAATACTGGCGTAGTCAGCAGTTCCCTGACAGCCCATTTCGTATTTGTAATTGTGAAATGCTTCAATGCGCCCTTCGGGACTTGGGTGCGTACTTAAAAACTCTGGCACGCGCCCTGAACCTGAAGCGGTTAGTTTTTCAAAGAATCCGGCACCACCATCGGCTAAATAAGGCGTTGGACATAAATAGGAGACAGAGCCTTTATCTGCCTCTGATTCGTGTTCGCGTGAAAATTTCAATCCAATAATTGCCGTAGTAACCTGGCCTATCATTTCACGATTACCAGCAATAATACCGACCAGGGTTTGAATACCGTAGATCTTAGTCATTTGACGTGTTGAGTGGCGGAAATCTGCGTGGGCAATTTCGTGAGCAAGTACACCCGCCAACTGAGCCTCATTATCCAAATATTTCA
>JBMLQF010000112.1:0-6740 GCA_049241705.1 Fluviicola sp.
TTCAATGATCCAGCACCCGAATGTATGTAATTACTTAGACATGCCCTTGCAGCACGGTTCTACGAAAATTTTGCAATCGATGCGTCGCGGGATTACGCGCGAGAAAACCGAAGCCTTGGTGAATGCCATTCGCGAGAAAGTTCCGGGAATTGCGATCCGTACGACCTTGATCGCCGGTTATCCGGGAGAAACAGAAGAAGATTTCCAGGAAATGGCCGATTTCGTAGAGCGCATGCGTTTCGAGCGTTTGGGAATATTTACCTACTCGCATGAAGAGAACACACACGCATACACACTTGAGGACGATGTGCCGGAAGAAGTGAAACGCGAACGTGCGGATGCGATCATGGAATTGCAATCGGGAATTTCCTATGAGTTGAACCAAGAGAAGATCGGCAAAACCTTCCGCGTACTTTTCGACCGCATGGAAGGCGATTATTACATTGGTCGCACCGAATTCGACTCTCCGGAGGTAGACAACGAAGTCTTGGTGAAAAAATCAGAAGGCTACGTGCGCATCGGCGATTTTGCAAACGTGAAAATCACGAGTGCAGATCATTACGATCTGTATGGCGTTTTGGTGGATTGATCATTGATCACCTGTAATTGTTCGACAACACTACCGATTCGGTAGATAATCACAAGTCTTCTATCGATGAATGACCGATAGTTCATAGATTCTGATTAAATTCAGATGAAATTTAAACTATTATCATTGCTATGAAGAAGTACATACTACTGCTTGGTATGTCTTTGTGTTTGGGAGTAACGTTTGCCCAAGAACAAGGTCACCAATCGCCTAAAGCTGTTACGGAGAATCCCGTTCTAATGGCGCAAATCACCAAAATTGAGACGGCAAAATCAGCTGTGGCTCAATCTTCTCGTTCCGGTTCACAAGTTGCACAACAAGATTTGCAAGCTCAGTTAGAGATCTATGTTCGCTTATTGCAGGAAGAAATTGATCATGCAAGCTCAGAGGAAACCAAAACAGCTTTAAAGGAAGAGTTAATGCACGTTCAACAACAACTCACAACAAATCAAACAAAACGTTAATCACTACTACTATGAAAAAAATGACTACTTGGAAAAAATGGATGGCGGGCGTTTATTTGCTTGCTTTGGCACCAACAATCTTGCATGCACAAGCATATTCTGAGGACTTTGTAGATATCACTACGTTGGTTCCAAATGGTTGGTTCATGCAAAATAACAGTGTGCCTGTTGGATCTACAAACTGGTTTCAGGGGAATACAACGGTTTTTTCAGCTCAAAATGGAGCGGCTACGAGTTACATTGGAGCTAATTTCAACAATACAACGGGTGCCAATACCATCAGTAACTGGTTGTTGACGCCGACTAGAACGCTTAAGAATGGCGATGTGTTTTCGTTTTATACTCGAACAACGATTGATAACACATATCCTGATAGATTGCAAGTGCGTTTAAGTGCAGCCGGAGCAAGCACCAATGTGGGTACTGGTTCTGCAGCTGTTGGTGATTTCACAACTTTATTGTTGGACATCAATCCAGGGTTGGTAACGAGTGTTTATCCTTTTACGGGCTGGCAACAATATACGATTACCATTTCCGGACTTTCTGCACCAACATCCGGACGTATCGCTTTCCGTTATTTTGTTACGAATGGAGGGCCATCAGGTTTGAATTCGGATTATATCGGTATTGATAACGTGGTATATACGCCTTATGTATGTCCTACCTTTACGTTGACTACAGGAGGTGCACTTCCGGGAGCTACAGCTGGAACTGCTTATTCAAATACCTTGTCTCAAACAGGGGCACTTGGAACACCAACTTTTGCGGTTACTGCTGGATCTTTGCCAACTGGTTTAACTTTATCAACGGCGGGAACGATTTCAGGTACACCAACAGCATCGGGGACATTTAATTTCACAGTTACTGTAAGTGATGCAAGTGGATGTAGCGGCTCTCAGTCCTACTCAATTACCGTTGCATGCCCGGCAAACCCAATTACCAATGCATCTTTGCCAACATTCTGTTCAAATGCTGCAGACCACACCTTAGCTGAGTTTTCACCTGCAGGTGGAACCTATTCTGGAACGGGGGTGACTGCCGGTGTGTTCGATCCATCGGTTGGAACGCAGCTTATTCAGTACAATTACACAGATGCGTATGGTTGTGCGCACAACTCAAGTGGCACATATACAGTGAACACTGCGCCGACAGTAACCTTGGGGACACAATCTACGTTGTGTTCAAACGATGCTTTGTACGCCATTACAGGTGCTAACCCGGGTGGAGGAAGCTTTACTGGAACTGGTGTGAGTGGTTCTGATTTTGATCCAAGTGTTGGAACTCAAACCGTAACTTATACTTACACAGATGGAAACAACTGTTCAAACAGTGCTTCCCAAACAATTACTGTGAATACTGCTCCAACTGTTTCTCATGCGCCTATTAGCGATATCTGTGAAAACGCAGGATTGACAGCATTAACTGGAGCTTCACCGGCTGGAGGAACCTATTCTGGAACAGGTGTAAGTGGTACTGATTTTGACCCAACTGTTGGTTCACAGACTTTAACTTACGATTATACAGATGGAAACGGTTGTTCAAACAGTGCAACAGTAAGTATTACTGTTATTCCTGCTGAAACAGCGACTTTGGCTGCGTTCACTGCTGTTTGTAGCAATGACGGAGTTCAAGCACTTACTGGTGGTTTGCCGGCAGGAGGCACTTATTCAGGAACGGGAGTTACTGGAACAGATTTCGACCCAAGTGCAGGTACACAAACAATCACGTATACCCTAGGTGGTGGAACGGCATGTGAATCATCGGCTTCGCAAGTGTTTACGGTGAATACAGCTCCAACGGTTGCATTGACCTTAGGAACAACAACAACGTGTGTGAATTACAATGCCTTTGCATTGACTGGTGGAAGCCCTGCAGGTGGAACCTACTCAGGAACAGGTGTGTCTGGTGGTAATTTTGATCCGGCAACAGCAGGAATCGGTTCCGCTACAATCACCTACGATTTCACAGATGGTAACGGTTGTTCAAACAGTGCAACGGCGTCTATTACAGTTGATGCATGTGCAAGTTTGGAAGAAGATGGATTCACCATGACGATCTCTCCAAACCCTACGTCTGGAAAGGTTTTGGTAGCACCTTCAGTTCAGTTAAATGCCTCTGATTTGAAGTGTACTTCAGGGAATGGCCAGGTGTTGGATTTGTCATGGAATGAATTGACGAATGGTGCATGGGAGATCGACTTGAGCAATTTTGCCGATGGCATCTACTATTTGCAAGTAAATCTTGGTGACAAAACACAAGTATACAAGCTTGTGAAGCAATAAGAGATCTTTTAGGATTCTAAGGCCGCACTCAATCTCGATCATTTTCGGGAAAGGGTGCGGCTTTTTATGTTTATATTCGTTTATCATTCGAAACTATGGACATTCAAAATCGACTTTTAGACCAGCTGAAGGCTAAACTTCCGCCGGAAACATCATTGGGTAAGGTACTAATGGACGAGTTGGATCTTTCGCGCGACTCGGCATACCGCAGAGCTCGTGGAGAAACTGCTTTGAAACCTGAGGAGATTCAATTATTGTGTGCCAAGTTCGATCTGTCCATCGATAAGATCATTGGAGTAACTGGTCAAAGCGTCACTTTCCAATACAATCCGATCCAGCGCTCTGAATTTTCTTTCTCGAATTACCTCACTGGTATCATGGATGGATACAAGCGCATGGCTTCTCAGCGCTCACAGGAGTTGTTCATGTCGAACCTGGACCTGATCATCTTTCAGTTGTTGAATTCACCGGCACTGATCCGTTTCAAACTCTTGTATTTTGCGAAATGTTATTTGAAGATCCCATCACTGGATAATGTCAAGTACCACAAAGGCTGGAAAGGCGAAATTTCGGACGAACAATTGTCGCAAATGATCCAATTTTACATTCGCATCAAGAGTACGGAAGTGATCGGATTAGATGCTGGAAAAGGACTATTGCGCGAGATCGTGTCGTTCTACGAATTGGGGTATTTCGAATCAGCTGAGGATGCCCTTTATTTGATAGACGAATTGTCGGAATTGATCGTTCACATTCAAAAGCAAGCCGAGATCGGCCGTAAGTTTATCAAGGGTCAACCGGTCATTACGGAAGATGGAAATTTCTCTTTGTACATGCACCAAACCTATATCCAGGATAATACGGTGATTGCAGAGACCAATGCTTATCGCATGTTGTACATTACGCATAACATGTTGAACTACTTGTACACGATCGATCAAGATTACGTGAATAAATCCTATGCGGTCTTCCAATCCATGCTGAAAAGTTGTGTGAAGATCAGTGAAGAGAACCCGCGCCAACGCAATGCCTACTTCGATAGTTTGCAGCAATACGTGGAAAAAGCGAAGTTGCGCATCGAGCGGGCAGATCTTTTTTAAAAAAAACAGAACTACCAGACAACCCTTTGAAAAGTGCCCGAGTAACTGAGGAAAGAACACTTTAACAATGTTGGTTATGAAAAGAGTAGTTATGTTGGTGAGCATTTGTCTTTTGGGAGGAATGACAGTGCTCGTGTCTTGTGAGAAAGACAACCCGTCTCCAAATGGTGGAGGCGCAAATGGAACAGATAGTACGTTCACTGGAGGTGGTTCCGGTACAGATTCTACTTCATGGGGTGGAGGAAATTCGGGAGGCTCTGGAGGGGGCTCGAACGGATGTGATTCTACCAACTGGGGTGGAGGCAATTCCGGCGGATCTTCAGGAACTGATTCTACTTACTGGGGTGGAGGTAATGGAACCGATACTCTAGGCGGAAATTAAATGATTGATAGCGTGTGATAACGGAGGATATAGCTCGTAAGTTCAGGGATGGCGACCGTAAAGCATTTGATGCGGTTTATGCTGCTTTTTCAGCGGCCATGTACGGTCTATGTCTCCGTTATACCCGCTGCGCTGATGATGCGCAGGACGTTTTGCAGGAAGGATTTATCAAGATCTACAAGAATTGTGGTCAATATTCATTAGACAAACCGCTTGCAGCCTGGATAAAGACGATCATGATCAATACAGCCCTGACATACATTCAACGTACCTACCGTTTTGAACTACACGACGAAGACCGGATCTTCGATGCCCAGCATGAAATGGACACGGAACCGGAAGATCAGGCAGCACTGCGCAATCACTTGCTTTCCATTTTGAATAAATTACCAGACGGATACCGAACAGTGTTCAACTTGTACGTCATCGAAAACTTGACCCATAAAGAAATTGCTGAATACCTCGGTATATCAGAGAATACAAGTAAAACCCAATACTTCAAAGCTAAGAAGATGATTCAGTCGCTACTGGAGTCTGTAACACAACGCGCATGAAAGAGGAACACAACATCGATCGCTTGTTTCAGGATGCCTTTGAAGGGTTCGAAGTCACTCCGCCTGATTCGGTCAAAGCGACCATCGATCAGCGGATTGCTTCCAAACGCAAAGGCGGCTATTGGTTGTTTGGATCCCTTGCGGTAATCCTACTACTCACTACTATTACCTGGTTGTCTTGGCCTCGTGTTGCAAAACATGATCAGTCCAATGCGCCAGCAATTGCCCATGAACAAGTTGACGGCAGCGGAACTGAAGCATCTACAAAGCAGGATTTGTCTTCAGTTCCTACTGCTACGCAAAATCAAGCAGCTAATTCTAACGGAGTTCCAAATGCCGAAATGACCCATCAAGCATCGGATTTGGATCAGAATACGAAGAATACATCCGCAGTATCCGGAACGAAAACACCTGCTTCAAACACTACAAAGACTGCTGAAACTAAAAAGCAGCCGCGTAAAACGCGTCAAACAAAGCCGGCGAAAGCTACCAAACAAACGAACAAATATCCGCTTCTTGATCCTTTAGCAACGAACACTGCTACTAACGGTTCATTGAATGGTAACTCAGGTGGCGATGCTTCCAAACAAGGTTCGTCACAAACATTAGGAACCACCCAGAAGCCAAGCGATCGCATTCCGGTAAAACCGCTGGATTCGCTGGATAAGAATTTGGGTGCTATTGATGTTCCAATTCATGGTTCCACGACTACCAAACCAACTGGCGGGTCTGCTGATTCTACAAAATCAGTCGCGGCATCGAATTCAGGCGCAGCCACAACGAATCCAACGGGCGCGGCATCCTCATCCGATAAATCCCAACGCTGGAACATCTATGCTTTGGGCGGACCGGCTTACAGTATTCGTGGAAGTTCGTCTACGGTGGATGTGTACAACAAATGGGGTTATGGAGTAGAATTGGGATTTGGTCGCCAGTTATTCAACGACAAACAAATTTTTGCCGGAGTAGACTTCGATTATGGAAAATCGGGGGAACAATTAGGAGAGAAAAGTTTTGTTATTGATAGTACAACGGTTTCGATCAGTGTTCCTATTTACGACACGAATAACACGGACTCCATCGTTGGATATCTGTTGGTTGATTCAACTTATGCCGTAACGAACGAACAACACAACTTGACTAATGCATCCATCCAACGTTTTGGATTCGGGTTGTATAGCCAATTCCCGATCTACACAGGGAATAATTGGGGACTGTTGGCACAAACTGGTTTCCGTTACGGACAAGTGCGCTACCGTTTAGATGATTCATTAGCATCCAGTTATAACTTGAGTTCGATCCAGGTGCGTTTGGGTTTGTTCGCCTATTACGATTACCGACGCTTCCGCTTCATGGCAGGTTTGAACAG
>JBMLQF010000113.1:0-10317 GCA_049241705.1 Fluviicola sp.
AAAAAAGGCTGTCATTTCTGGACAGCCTTTCTGATTCTTTATTTCGAGCTCATCGTTACTATATATCGCAAGATCTTTTCCTGCGCAGCAGCATCCAAGTTTCCATTCTTCTCTTTGTTCACCATGTCAACCATCGGTGGAACTACTTTGCGCCACTCAGCAGCTGGTTCAGCCGTAGGCTTCTTCAAGGCATGGCATAAATTACAATTGTTTTCATACAATTTTTTCCCTTCAACCAATTCGTCCAATGTCAACCCCGGAAATTCTTTGCTTCCGCGATCTACATCTGCTTGAGACATGCCCTCGATAACCGGCGTTTTGGATTCATCTACTTTTTCTACAGTTTGTTTACTTGTTCCACAAGACACCAAAAAGGCTACAGCAGCAAGCATTACTAATTTATTCATCTACTTATCATTTTATTCGCACTTCGAATATAGGTAATAAAGTACACACTCACATAAAACGACATGAATGGGAACAATAGCTGAAAAGTATTTGTTGCTGTTATTAATTTAATCAGTGAAAATTGATTTTGCTTATATAAATTTGATCACATGAAGATCTATACAAAAAAGGGAGATAGCGGAACAACCGGATTGATCGGTGGAACGCGTTTACCAAAACACCATATTCGCATTGAGTCGTATGGCAATGTAGACGAATTAAACAGTTACATCGGGTTGATCCGCGATTTGAATTCCATTACGGAAATCACGGAACAGCTGCTTGAAATTCAAGATCGTTTGTTTACCATTGGTTCACATCTGGCAGCGGATCCCGAAAAAAACTCCATGAAACTTCCGGAATTACATGCAAGCGATATTGAAAATTTGGAACGGTGGATTGACGCCATGGATGCTACCTTGGAACCGATGAAATCGTTTGTGTTGCCGGGCGGAAACCCCTTAGTATCTCATACACATATTGCGCGATGTGTTTGCCGACGGGCAGAAAGAAGTATTGTCCATCTTGCCGCAAATGAAACGGTGGAAGCAGTCATTCCTAGCTATATGAATCGATTGAGTGATTACCTTTTCATCTTATCGCGAAAATTCACCCATGAATTGAAGGCTACAGAAACCCCTTGGAAACCTAGAAGCAACTGATTTTCAAATGTTTAAAAAGTCAAGTTAAAAATAATGCAGAATTGGTCGTTTTGAACTTGGTTTTTTTTGAAATAAGATTATTTTTGCGCGAATAAACAACAATAAATAAAGCTATAACATGTACTGGACACTCGAATTAGCATCCTACTTGGAAGACGCTCCATGGCCAGCATCCAAAGACGAATTAATCGACTACGCTATCCGTGCGGGAGCACCGCTAGAAGTAGTTGAAAACCTACAGGATTTGGAGGATGAAGGCGATGTTTACGAAAGCATTGAGGAAATCTGGCCTGATTATCCATCCAAAGATGACTTTCTCTTCAACGAAGATGAATATTGATGAAATAAAAAAGACCTCTTTAGGAGGTCTTTTTTATTTCTATGTCTTTCGTTTTTACACATTAAATCTGAAGTGCATGATATCACCATCTTCCACCACGTACTCTCGACCTTCCACTTTGAATTTCCCGGCTTCTTTTACAGCAGCCTCAGAACCTAAAGTTGTGTAGTCGTCATATTTCATCACTTCGGCACGAATGAACCCTTTCTCGAAATCTGTGTGAATCACTCCAGCGGCTTGTGGAGCCGTTGCGCCAACCGGAATGGTCCATGCACGAACTTCTTTAACACCAGCTGTAAAATATGTCTGAAGGTTCAACAATGCATAAGCCGAACGGATCAATCGGTTTACACCTGGCTCATCCAATCCAAGCTCATCCAAGAACATCTTGCGCTCTTCGTAAGTTTCCAATTCTGTAATATCCGCTTCAATTTTCGCTCCGATCAACAATACTTCTGCATGCTCATCTTTTACAGCTTCGCGAACTTGATCTACGTATTTATTTCCTGTCAACACAGATCCTTCATCCACGTTACAAACGTACATCACCGGCTTCGAAGTGATCAAATGGAAACGCTTAACAATCTCGATTTCTTTTTCATCCATTTCCATGGAGCGAACAGATTTCCCTTGCTCCAGAGTGGTCTTAATACGTAAAGCAAGGTCGTTCTCTTTCAATGCTTCCTTATCACCAGATTTGATCACACGTGCAAGCGACTGGATTTTTTTCTCAATGGTTTCCAGGTCCTTCAACTGCAATTCGATGTCGATCACTTCTTTGTCGCGCACCGGATTTACACTACCGTCCACGTGTACAATGTTTCCATCATCGAAGCAACGAAGTACGTGCAAAATCGCATCTGTTTCTCGGATATTCGCCAAGAACTGATTTCCCAATCCTTCACCTTTAGAGGCCCCTTTCACCAAACCTGCGATATCCACGATCTCCATCGTTGTTGGTACCACGCGCTCTGGATTTACCATGGCTTCCAACTTTTCTAAACGACGATCCGGAACACTGATCGTTCCTACATTTGGTTCAATCGTACAGAAAGGAAAGTTTGCTGATTGCGCTTTAGCATTCGACAAACAATTGAACAAGGTTGATTTTCCAACATTCGGAAGACCGACAATACCACATTTCAATGCCATGAGAAAAAAATTTGTGCAAAGATACGAGATTCTTTAAATCTGAACCTTTCCAAAACGTCACTTGTTCGTATATTCGGATGCTCAAACAGAAATCATGACTATTCTTTTTATCGTTTTTGGCGTTTTTGCGACCGTAGCCTTGTTGGCAGCCCTCTTCGGACTAACGCAGCCACGTCATGTTAAACTGGTGGTTAGCCACAACATTTCTGCATCCCAAGAGACACTATATCCCTACATCAGTAATCTGGAAAACTTTGTGAAGTGGAGTCCGTGGAGTAAAAAAGATCCAGAAATGACGCAACGATTTGAGGGCACAGCCGGAGAAGTAGGTTCAGCCTATTTCTGGTCAGGGAACAAAAAAGTTGGAAAGGGTTCAATGACCATTTTAGCTCAGCAAGAACCTCGATCTACGAAAGTCGCTTTGAACTTCGGACCCCGCGGTGGAGCTGAAGTAAGTTTTGAACTTACTCCACAAGGTGATAAAACCCAAGTTGACTGGGTCTTTGAAAATGATTTGGGAGCCAATCCGCTCAGTCGTGCTTTTGGTCCCCTTATGAAGAAGATGATTACTACTGATTTCCAGAACGGATTAATTCAATTAGAAAAATTATGCGCACAATCATAACAGCGTGTTTATTCATTTGCTGTACTTTTCTGACAGTTTCAGCTCAAGAATTACAAAAGGATTCTACCGTTATTCGCAGCATATTCAACGAAGCGCTATCCAAAGGAAAAGCCTATGCCGATCTGCGCTCGTTGTGTAAAGATGTTGGCGCTCGACTAAGTGGTTCCGCACAAGCGCAAATGGCCGTTGAATGGAGTGAGCAAAAATTCAAACAATACGGCTTCGATAATGTACAATTGCAACCGATCATGGTCCCTCATTGGGAACGCGGCACAAAAGAAGTAGCTTGGTACAAAACTAAAAACGGAGATGTGGTTCCTTTGCGAATCCTCGCTTTAGGTGGATCGATTGGAACGAACGGTCTCATGCGGGCAGAAGTGGTTGAGTTCAAAAGCTTGGATGATCTGCGCAAGAGCGATGAAAAAACCGTAAAAGGAAAGATCGTTTTCTTGAACCAACCTATGAATCCGAACGATATTGTCACGTTTAAAGCTTACGGCGGATGCTATGCCATTCGTGGCGAAGGAGCTGTGGAAGGAGCAAAATTGGGCGCTGTAGCTGTGATAATTCGTTCATTGGCCTTGCCACAAGATGATTTCCCGCACACGGGCAGCATGCATTATGACGACTCTGTTCCAAAGATTCCGGCTGCTGCTCTTTCAACCAATGCGTGTAATTTACTTTCAGAAGCCTTGACAACGGGAAAATTGGAACTGATCTTGGAAATGGATTGTAAAGATTATCCAGATGTACCTTCTTACAATGTTATGGCTGAAATCACGGGAAGTGAGTTTCCGGACAAGATCATTACAATTGGAGGGCATTTGGATTCTTGGGATGCAGGTGAAGGTGCGCACGATGATGGTGCTGGAGTCATCCATTGCATGGAAGCCTTGCGCATTTTGAAGCAATTAAAAATCAGACCGAGACATACCATTCGCGTAGTTTTCTTCATGAACGAAGAAAATGGTAATCGTGGAGGTCAGGGATATGCCCAATGGGCGAAAGATAAAGGTGAAAAACAGGTAGCTGCCATGGAATCTGATCGCGGAGGCTTTAGCCCAAGAGGTTTTGACTGTGATGGTTCAGAATCTTATCTGAAAATGATCCAACAATACGCAGCATTATTCAAACCATACGGAATTCATCATTTTGAAAAAGGATATGGAGGAGTTGATATCGGGCCATTGAAAAAGTCTTTTGAAGGAATTCCGTTGTTTGGATTTGTGCCCGACTCTCAGCGCTACTTTGATTTTCATCATGCTGAAAGTGATGTTTTCGAATCCGTGAACAAACGAGAATTGGAATTGGGTTGCGCCAGTGTAGCAGCTTTTGTATATTTATTGGACAAATCCCTGGATTAAACAGATTATGACAGATTTCGAAGGAAGACCAAATCCAGATTTGGCCCCGGCATACGCACAATATTATTTTGACAGAACGATTGGACAAACAAATTTGCTACATGCCTTAGAGTTTAACAAAATCCAAGTACTTGAATTCCTGTCAACATTTCCAGTTGACAAGGCCGATTTTCAATACGCAGACGACAAGTGGTCGGTAAAAGGTGTATTACTGCATACCATTGAAACCGAGCGTATTTTGCAGTACCGCGCTTTGCGAATTTCCAGAAAAGACAAAACGCCTATCGAAGGATTTGACGAGGATAGATACGTTCAATTCAATTTACATGAACGCAGAAGTATTGCAGATCTTTCAGCAGAATTTGAGTCTGTACGCAATGCATCGATCAGTCTTTTTCGGTACATGAATGCGCACATGCTGGATTTTGAAGGTGTAGCGAACAACCATCCCATCACGCCACGTAACATTGCCTGGTTCATCATCGGTCACACCATGCACCACTGCGATATCATCAAGGAGCGCTATCTAGTTGAATTAGAAGACTAAGAACTGTTCATTACTCGGTTAATTATTTTTGGTGGCTTTCATTGCTATCAACACGAATACTGCTAACTTTGCAGCAGAATAGTCGCTGGAAATCACTTTTTAATCCAGCGGAAATGAACAAGTATGGCAGATATATTCGATAAAATTGAACGTAACCGTGGTCCGATCGGACAATACTCTAAAGGAGTTCACGGTTATTTCACATTCCCAAAATTGGAAGGTGAGTTAGGAAACAAAATGATTTTCCGTGGAAAAGAGTGTTTAGTTTGGTCTTTGAACAACTATTTGGGACTAGCTAATCACCCTGAGGTTCGTGAGGCTGACCGCAAAGCGGCTGAGCAATACGGATTGGCGTATCCAATGGGGGCTCGAATGATGACTGGTCAAACATCTGAGCACGAAAAATTAGAAAATGAATTAGCAGAATTCATGGGGAAAGAGGATTGTATCCTTTTGAACTTTGGATATCAAGGTATGGTTTCGGCGATCGATTCATTGGTTGACCGTAACGATATCATTGTTTATGATAGTGAAGCTCACGCATGTATCTTGGACGGAATGCGCTTGCATACAGGTAAGCGTTTTGTATTCCAACACAATGACATGGAAAGCTTCGACAAGCAAATGAAAAACGCTACCCGTTTGGCAGAGCAAACTGGAGGTGGAATCTTGGTGATCACTGAAGGTGTATTCGGAATGGCTGGAGATCAAGGTAAATTGAAAGAGATCGTTGACTTCCGCAAATCTGGAAAATACAACTTCCGTTTGTTCGTAGATGACGCACACGGTTTTGGTACACTAGGTGAAACCGGTCAAGGTGCTGGTGAAGCTCAAGGAGTTCAAGACGAGATCGATGTATTGTTCGGTACTTTCGCGAAATCAATGTCTTCTATCGGAGGTTTCATTTGCGGAAAAGAATCTATCATCGAGTACTTGCGTTACAACATGCGTTCTCAAATGTTTGCAAAGGCGTTGCCGATTACTATTACAATTGGTGCACGCAAGCGTTTGGAATTGTTGCGCACGCGTCCTGAATTGAAAGACAAATTATGGGAGATCACGAACGCACTTCAAAACGGATTCCGCAATGCTGGTTTCGATATTGGTGCTACGAACTCTCCGGTTACTCCAGTATTCATGAAAGGTAATCTTGCTGAAGCAACGAACTTGACTTTTGATCTTCGCGAGAATTACAACATCTTCTGTTCTATCGTGATTTATCCGGTAGTACCGAAAGATGTGATCATGTTGCGTATCATTCCTACAGCGGCTCACACGTTAGAGGATGTTAACTACACGATTGAAACATTCAAAAAATTGAAAGATAAACTAGACAGCGGAGCTTACAAATCAGAAGAGCTTGCAGCAGTTGAAGTAGATCGCAAGAAATAAAAAAAAAGCCTCCAAAATTTGGAGGCTTTTTTTTAGATCAATTTGTAACCTGTCCAAGTCCGGGTTACCGTATCAAATATGAATACCCGATTATTGCAATACGAAACACGGAAACCCCACGGCCATTCATTTACTTCCGAACATTTCCCGATGTTCAAAATCGTACTTCCACTATAGGAACCGGTCTTGCCGTTGAAATAATGTACCAAGGCGCTATTTTGGTCTAAAAATGCCAATTCAAATCCTTTGATCCCAGTATACATAGGAGCATTTTCAATGATACCTATATCACCAGGTAGCGATAACACAACCTGCTTTTTGACACCTGCTTTTCCTTTTTTAAAGAAAGAAACAGTTCCGTTTTGAGCGAACATGACCATTTTCAATTTCTCAGCATAAACTCCAACAGATTGGGCATCCATTCCGTAAGAGAAATCTGTTAATTTACTTCCTTCAGGTTCGCCAGCTTGGTTCAAATTGAAAACAAAACCGCCCTCATTGTTGTAAGTAATTCCTTCCAAAGATTTTGTCTTGGGATCATACCACATTCCGCGCACATCGTATCCAATCTCTAATTGATAAATGGATTCCCCGTTCAAATTATGTACTTCAAGTGGATAAGCGCCATTACCGGCAAAGACCGAATAATACAAACGTGCAGTTGGGTTGTAAGCCACAGCCAAACCATTGGTTCCGTCCTCCGATTTCACCTGCAACATTACATCGCAAACTGCTTGAGAAAATGGAACTTGGGCTATTCCTGAGAAGGAAAGCATGAACGATAAAAACAGAAAAATTCTCATAGTACTGATTTTCAGTGAATGTAATCTTTTTTCTACTATAGAAATATAATTCTTGATAAAAGTACTAGCGTATCAAATTTCGTGGTTCAACCAATTTATAGCGTAACACCACCTCTACACCACCTCTAGTTTTAGACATTTCAGATAAACTTGACACATTGACATCGTAGGCAATTCCAAAAGTATAATCATGCCACTCGAGCAATCCTTTAACAACAAAGGCATCTTTATTTCTATAAAATGTACCGATAGCAAGTGAAGCTCCTTTATTGAAACCAGTAACTTTGGAAGCATCGGTCAATCGATATTTGAAATAAGTTCCGATCAGAAACTCTTGGGCCCTGTTTTGACGCTGATAATAAATACCTGGCATGATTGACACCCGCGAATTCCCCAAACCAATTGTTCCATTTGCGAAAATAGAATACCGCATGCGCAGGACGTCCTCATCTCCCGCTTGGTCTTTTGATAGTAGAAAAGAATAGAAAGGCGTATTCACATGATACATCGCGAATCCATAATTAAACTCCTTACCATCGTTACTTGTCATATAGCGTTCATCGTCTTTGTAGCGATAAACCAATCCGGCACCAAAATCACCATAATTAACCGTATTCGAAGTAAAAGACTCACCACTCAACAATTGATCATTGAAGGCATCGTTCACGTACTGACTGCCCCAACGTCCTTTGTTCGGATCCATGGAGCGCTGACCAAATCCACCATACATAGCCACCCCAAGAGTGGATGTTGGATCTAGGATCAGATGATACCCTACCGTTAACATTACTTGAAAGTTGGTCACTGCGGCATCTCCTGATTGATCATTGAAAAGCTGCAATCCAGCGACCAAATGTCCGTTGCGTCGTTTATTCTTAAAGTTTAACCTGCCATCAGCCGAAAATGCAAACGTTTTATAGGGTGTGGAAACCGCCTTCCATTGTGTGCGGTAATTCACGTGTGCTTGCAAAGTTGCATTTGCTCCTGCCAAAGCAGGGTTCAGTTGTAAGGGTGAAAATGGCATTTGCGAAAAATGAATATCTTGCGCACTTCCACTAAACGCAGCTGTGAATATCCCAATAGTTAGTATCAACTTTTTCATAGCGCTCTGATTAACGTACCAATTGAATATTACCAGAAGTATTTACTAAAGTACCATCCAGTTTCGTTCCGATCAATTTATAGACATACACATCTGGATTGGCCGACTTTGATTTATAGGTTCCATCCCAACATTTAGTGAGATCATCTGTTTCAAAAATCAATTCACCCCAGCGGTTGTAAATCGAGAAGACCACCTCTGAAAAACAAGCTCCCATCACACACAGTTGATCGTTTAAATTATCCAGATTTGGCGAGAACATGTTTGGCACAAACAACTCACCACAAACCGGAATTACGTTGATCGTAACTGATAATGTATCCGAACATCCGGTGGCATCACTCACAACTATTACATAAATAGTGGACTCGGATGGTGTGGCAATCACATTGCCACAAGTATCGCAACTCAAACCAGTTGCGGGAACCCAATTAAACGATGTCCCTCCTGTTACAGTAATTGAAACTGATTCACCTGCATCAATTGAAGCGCTGGTAGGAGAAACACTAGCTGATAATGATCCGATCTGAACCACAGTAAAGGTTTGATCGTTTGTACAGCCATTTTGGTCGGTCACTGTTATTGTATAAGATCCATCATTCAATCCACTTAGATCCTCGGTGGCAGAACCATTTGACCAAGCAGGTGTTAATGTTCCTGTTCCACCTGAATAAGTGACATCAATGGCACCGTTCAGCGAACCACACAGTTCATCTGTCACTATTCCTGAAACTTGAATGGCACTAGGCTCAGTTATTAGAACAGAGGCAGTTGCTACACATCCTCCTGCGTCAGTAACAGTAACGGTATTGGTTCCAGCTTCTAATTGTACCGCTGTTGTAGTAGTTTCTCCACTTGGTGACCACGCAATAGAATAAGGTGAAGTACCTCCGGTTATTTGTACGCTCGCCGAACCATCTGCCCCATTAAAACAACTTACTTGTTGTAGCACTTGTGTTGTCAACACAGGTCCGTTCAAGGTATTTACGTTTCCACTAGCTTGAGCAGTACATCCATTTTGATCTTCCACGGTAACTGTGTAAACACCCGCTGAAACATTGGAGATTACGGCTGTTGTTTGACCTCCCGGATTCCACGAATAGCTAACCGTACCGGTTCCTCCTGTATAACTTGCAGTAGCACTACCTGTAGCTGCTCCACAATCAGTTGGTGTGGTATTCACCGACGCCAACAATTCTGAAGGTTCAGCGATCGTAACTGTTGTTGATCCGGTACAACCATTTCCATCTGTAGCTGTGATTGTATAGGTCGTATTATCAAGTGTATTCTGGGATGCGCCACTCAAACTTCCGGGCATCCAGGAATAGTTGTACGTACCATTTCCTCCACTGGCAGAAGCAACAGCTGCACCGTCTGATAAACCAAAACAACTTATATCTTCTTGATTTGAAATGGAAACGGTAACGGTAGGACACGGAGCACTACAAGCAGGAATTCCTGCCAAGGTGGTAATTAATTGACTATTTCCTCCATTATCCAAAACCTGAATTGGGAATGTGCCTGGAGGCATTGCCGTGGCTGCCGTACTGTAAGTATTCCAATTTGTTACGTTCACGGCGCATCCAGGAGGGAATGTGCATCCGATCAAACAAGCTGAACAATCTTGTGTAGTTGACTGACTTTGCCAAGTATAAGGACCTGTTCCACCTGAAACAGTTAATGATCCATTCGTTTCCTGACAAACTGAAAGTGATGTACAATTGCTTACAGTAATTTGGAAAGTACCGGTACCGCATCCTAATTGATAACTAATCATAAAGGTTCCTACTCCGGCAATAGACGGGTCGAAAGTCCCTGAGCTAGCATTGGTGATCCCCGTTCCGGAGAATATTCCACCTGGAGTTTGAGGCACTAAATTGAAT
>JBMLQF010000114.1:0-10927 GCA_049241705.1 Fluviicola sp.
CATGATCCGGCTATGGAAATTGGGTAAATTCCGGATGAAATCGGGAAAACTACTCCCCCCCGTTTTAAGTAAATCGCCGTATTTCTTTTGAGCCGTATTTAAAACCCAGTATTTGCCGAATGCCTGTAGGATATCGTCGGCACTTAAATTCAGTACCTCTGTCGCAGCAGAAACCAGTTCAAACGTGATATTGTCCTCGTAGGATTGATCACTTATGAAATAGCTTTCTTTTATGCCCGAAAGTTGTTTTATTTCTTCCCATTTTTCATCTCCGAAGTCTCTGGTTACCAGACCTTGGATCGCTTGATTTACAATTCCGTACATATTACCTTGCGTTAATTTTGCCCTCTTTAATGAATCGATAAATGGTAGATTTTCCAATTTGGAGTTTTTCGGCTACCTGAACCACATTGTGGTTGTATTTTTCCAAATAGGAAGAAATGATCTGTAGTGTATAGCCTTCCAAACTGGTGTCTAGATTGTGATTTACTCCAATGTTTCCTGTGTAATATAGTGACAGGTTTTCAGGTTCGATCGTTTCCTGATCACTCATCACGGCCGCAATTTCTATCACTGCTTTTAATTCACGCACATTCCCGGGAAACGCGTAGTTGCTGAGTTTCTCTTGTGCCGCTTTACTGATCTTTTTTGGGGGCAATTGATTCTCCTTGGTGAACTTATTTAAGAAGTGTTTTGCCAACAACAGAATATCTGAACGTCTTTCTCTTAGCGGAGGCAGGTCAACTTTAACACCCATCAAGCGATAGTACAAGTCTTCGCGAAACCTTCCGGCTTTCACCTCCTCTTGAAGGTCTTTGTGCGTGGCGATGATAATACGAACATCAATTGGAATGGTCTTCGAAGAGCCAAGTCTACTGATCTCCCTTTCCTGAAGCGCTCTGAGTAATTTACTTTGGGTCAACAGGTCCATTTCGGCAATTTCATCTAAGAATAAAGTTCCTTTATTGGCATCTTCAAATTTCCCGATCTTAGTATTTGTAGATCCTGTAAACGCACCTTTTTCAGAACCAAACAACTCGCTTTCTACCAGTTCTTTCGGTATGGCTGCCACGTTGATTGCGACGAAAGGTCTGTTAAAGCGATTCGAATTGAAATGAATTGCCTTAGCTATGAGCTCCTTTCCCGTTCCGGTTTCACCAGTTATTGAAATTGTAATATTCGTATTTGCTGTTTTTTCCAGTGTTTGAAATATCTGCTGAATCGGTTCGGAATTTCCTTTAATGTATTTGGAGAAATTGAATTTATTAGATATCTCTTGCGTCAAATGCGCTATATCCTCTTTCAATTGCTGTTTTTCAGTTGCCCTGTGAACCAGAAGCCAAAGCTTCTTCAGGGATTCTGCATTTTTCGGAATGTAATCGTATGCTCCGTTTTGCATGAATGAAATGGCTGTTTCAATGTCTTCTTGTCCGGAAAGTACAATGACCTCTGTGTTGGGGGAAAGATTTTTAATTTGCTTTAAGGCCTCTAAGCCAGTCATGTCAGGAAGCTGGTGATCCAGGGTAATCACGGAGGGTGATAGAGACATGTTGCGAATGCATTCTACAGCATTTGGAAAACAGTGTACGTCAAAATTGGGATCCATCGAAAGTTGATGATTCAGGATTTTTAAGTACACGGGGTCGTCTTCTACAACAAAAACTTTGGTGCGTTCCATAGAAATGAGTATATTAAGGTAACACTAAATATATAAAACATTTAAATTTCAATAAGTCATAAATGAACAGATCTTGGTTTTGATTGAAGAATTCCCATTTTTGGAATAAAATTCCAAAAAAAAGTCTGAAGGACTAAGATGAGAATCTCCGTTGCGCTGGATTTGTAATCCTGCGCTCTCTCAATCAAAAGCCGCAAGCGGTTCGTTTAAATTTAACACGATAAAAGCAAAAGCGGCTGTCTGTAAATTGAATAAATAAGAAAAAAAAGCGAAGAATTGGGAAATCCTTCACAGCGAGATAAATTCAAAAAAAAAGCCCCGAAGGGCTTTTATTATAATGCCGCTATCGCAGCGTCATAATTTGGTTCGTTCGCGATGTCGGATACCAATTCGGTATGAACCACTTCTCCTTGTTCGTTCAAAACGACTACCGCGCGACTATGAAGTCCTTGTAATGCTCCGTCTAGTAATTCCAAACCAAAGTTCTTTCCGAAAGATCCGTCCTTAAAGTCAGATGCTGTCAATACATTGTCGATCCCTTCTGCACCGCAAAAACGCTTCTGCGCAAATGGTAAGTCGCGAGAAACACACAAAACTGTTGTGTTAGGTAAACTTGCTGCGCGTTGGTTGAACTGTCGTACCGAAGCTGCACAAGTTCCTGTATCGATCGATGGGAAAATATTCAAGATCAATTTCTTTCCAGCAAAATCCTCCAATTGAACGGGCTTTAGATCTGTGCCTGTAAGTTCAAAATTCGGAGATTTCGTTCCTTTTTGTGGTAATTCTCCATTTGTGTGTAGTGGATTTCCTCCCAATGTTACTGTTGCCATAACGATAAATGTTGTTTTGATTTTCAGATTTAAATATACATGCTAATCCAAAAAGAATTGGACCATAGGTAAAAGAAATTGTGCTTTCGTGTAACAACGTAACGAATGGCATTTTCCTACTGCATTAGCATTGCGCAATTGAAAAACAATAGATGAATCGAATTTGTTTATCGCTTTGGCTGTTTTAAGGGCGTCTTTCTTTTTGTTACTTCCAAGAGTTGTAACTCCATGATCGTATGAACCGGGACCAATGATGCCGATCTTGGGATCCTTTTTGTGCAAGACAAAGTCGTTTTCGTTGTAATAGACCAGCCACTGTACCTTGCTCGAAATCGCTTTGGTGCGAATGCCCTCGGAAATATCTGAACCCGGTATGGCAGCAGCAAGTAAAGCTACTTTGATCTTCGCGCTGTTTGTGAGATGCTCCACTGATTTAACGGCGACTCTAGACCCCAAACTATGCGCAACGATTTGAATTTGATCCGCAAGAAGTGCATTCACGAACAAACGCATGGACCTGCCGACCTGATTCGCTTGGATTAAAGCCGTGTCGAAAAGCGAAAATAAATAGTCATTGCGCTTCAGATCGGTAGAAAAACAGCAATCGTACATGGCGTCCCAGTATACATCGAGGTGTTTCGTCGTTTGCAATCCGTGTTTTTTTAGATCAGCTTGAAGCAGTTCGAATTCTTTACCGGAAGGAACGTCGTTGTTCTGTTGGAAAAAGGACTTTCGAAAACCGTGTATGGCAATCAATAAGGTGCCTTTGTCCTGATTAAACGAAACGGCATGTTCGCGTAGCAACTGTTCGTTCAACCGCGAGATGCGCTCATTGATTTCCAGATTCATGTATCCATTGACCACATGCGCATGAAACAAGCTGTCGAATAGGGCAGGATGAGCCAGATACCACAGCCGCAGAGAACTGTTATGTTTTTTTAAGGTGTCGTCATCGATGAAAATTTCCGGATATACCAGACCTTCTTTGTCGAAGAACAAATTGTTTGCGTGCACTTTCAGGTCCCGTTCTCCAAAGGTTACGTGTTGACCCAAAAGCTGGAAGCTGGCGATCATTAATGTAAGTGAAAGAAATAGTCTCATGCCGGCTTTATTGCACGTGTCATTTCTCGTTTTCCCGGAGGACCCGCTAAAGATTCCACCAAGAATCCTGCCGACTTCAAGTCGCGTTTTACTTGTCCTTTGGCACAATAAGTTACAAAAACACCACCGGGGCTTAGCCAGTCGAACATTTTTTGAAACACTTCCAGTGACCAGAGTTCGGGCTGCACCCGCGGACCAAAGGCATCGTAATAGATCAGGTCAACACTACCTGCCGACATGCTCATTTCCTGGATTGTTTTTTGGCGTTTTTCTAAAACAAAGTGCTCTGAAAGTTCTTGTGGTAGCCCCCAATCGCACTGGTGCATTTTCTCGTAAACAGATTCGGCATCCGGATCATTGGCATATTGGCTGTAATCCATTGCTTTCCATTCTTCTTCACTTGGTGGAAAGGCCTCCACACCGATGTAGTGCACGTATTGATGTCGTTTTTCCGAGGCGAAGTAGGTGAGGAATGCGTTTAATCCGGTTCCAAAGCCCATTTCAAGGATGGTGATGTAATCTTCTGTGCACTTCGTTAAGCCATGCTTGATGAAAACGTGATGTGCTTCTTGCAAAGCGCCATGACTGGAATGATAATGTTCGTTCCAGTCAGGAAGATAAATAGTCTTACTACCGTCTGCCGTTATGATGATTTCACGTTTCATACCAGCAAAAATACGGATTTGCCCATGAAGGTTTTTGAATCGAGACATAAGAATTGTTTATTTTCGTGGTATGCAGACTACACAGAACCGAGTACTACTTTTCGTTTTGATCACCATTTGTATCGATTCTATCGGACTAGGGATCATCATTCCATCTTTGCCGGCATTGATCGCTGATGCGTCTGGATTAACCGTTGAAGCGTCCTCGAAATACTCGGGAATCGTGTTGTCGACCTATGCCGTGATGCAGTTCTTGTTTTCGCCGTTGGTTGGAAATTTAAGCGATCGATTTGGTCGTAAACCGATCTTATTGATGTCCTTATTGGGAATGGGGATCGATTATATTTTCATGTTCTATGCGCCTGATCTGGCTTGGTTGATCGTTGGGCGAGCGCTTTCCGGAATGTTTGGTGCCAGCTTTACAACTGCTGCTGCTTACATCGCGGACATTTCAACAGAAGAAACCAGAGCACGAAATTTCGGGATGATCGGTGCGGCTTTTGGTATTGGATTCATCGTAGGACCTGCCATTGGTGGTTTGGTGTCGGATTTCGGTGTACGCTTCCCCTTCTTACTTGCTGCCTTCTTTTCCTTGGCGAATTTCATCTATGGCTTGTTGTTCTTGAAAGAATCGCTTCCGGCAGACGAACGACGTCCTTTTGATTGGAAACGCGCAAATCCGATTGGTGCTGTGAAACAGATCGTTCGCTTCCCAAAATACCGTGGCTTGTTTTTGGTGACATTTTTAGTCTTGATCGCCAATATGGCCGTGCATGCCGTGTGGAATTATTACACCATTTCTCGCTATCAGTGGTCACCAAAAGATGTGGGGATCTCGCTTGCCGTTGTTGGCGTTTGTTTTGGACTCGTTCAAGGTGGTTTGTCGGGTGTGATCGTCAAGAAAATGGGCGAGAAGAAAGCCGCAACATTGGGACTGGTTATTCTGACACTCGTGACCTTTGCGATTGGTTTGTTGCCATCCGGTTGGATGATGTATGCGATCATCGTGCCGTATGCGTTCTCCGGAATTTTTGACCCAAGTATCCGTTCCTTGGTTTCGGCGCAGACCAAAAGCAACGAGCAAGGAGAATTGCAAGGGATCTTTACTTCATTGATGAGTTTGGCGGAGATGATCGGTCCGGTACTGATGATGTGGATCTTTTACAAGGCATCTCCGTACGCGAAGGCAGAACCGATCTATTACGGTGCACCTTTCTTTTTCGCCGGATTAGTGGCATTGATCAGTTTCGTGATCATGCGCTTTGTTTTTAGAAAAGTATCCGTTTCTAAAGATGAATTGATCGACGAGTCCTTCGAGGCATAAAAAATCCTCCCGCTGTTTAGACCGGGAGGACCTCTCTTTAGATTACTTATGTTACGCAACGAGCTGCGCTTTGTTGAGTCAAATTTCGTGCCTTAGCTGGCCTTAATTATTGTCTTTTTTTGTATCCAAGTTTGAGCGGTTGAAAAAACAATTTCAGTGGGTAAATAAATTGATGAGAAATCAAATATTGATATATCAAATAAAGATATTCGTTCTGTGATATTCTAAATTGGAACACATGAGAACAGTTTATGAAGAAATGGATCGTAAAGCCATCGAAAAAGTGAAATCGTTCATGCATGAGCATTGTCATGAATCATTCGATGTGGAAAAAATGGCAGCAATGGTGTTTTTTTCGGTTTCTAAATTAAATAAGACTTTCAAGCGGATTGAGGGTTGTGGTCCGGCTAGTTATCACCGACGTATGAAGATTCACTTCGCACAGGAATTGGCTAGAAAACAGCTACTTAATTGGACAGTGATCGGGTATCAGTTGGGGTATTCCGACTTGCCTTCGTTTAGCAAAGCATTTAAGCGAGTTACGGGTATTTCTCCACGTCAATTTAGCACTACAGCAATCTAAGAAAATTGCGTTTGTTATTGCCGGATGAGTTCGTTACATTTGGCAATGACTACTATGGAGAAAATCGATAACGTTATATTTTATTCGATTGATAAGGCCATCCGATCGTATCGGCAGTTTGCTCAAAATCAATTGAAAAAGCATGGATTTGACATTACAGTGGATCAGTGGTTGGTGATCAAATGTTTGATGGAAAATCCGCATCTTACTCAGGTAGAGGTAGCAGATCTTGTCTTCAAGGATAACGCTTCCGTCACACGCATTATCAACCTATTGGTGCAATCGGACTATTTGCTGCGAAAGGTGAACAAATCTGATCGTCGCAGAACTGAAATCACCGTAACACAAAAAGGGAGGGATGTAATAGCTTCTGTTGATGCACTTGTTTTGCAGAATAGATCTCATGCTTTAGCCGGTATCTCTCAGGAAGAATTAGCAGTAACTTCTCGCACCATGCAAACCATTTTCGAGAACTGTAAAAAATAATCGGTGGTCGTTAAATTTTACAGAACAACGAGATTATTTGTTTGATTGATATTTTTTTTTGGTTCGAGCGAACCTTCTGTCGTATTTTTGCGTCTTGAAAAAGTTATCAAACAAATTTCAAGTTATTATGACCCAATTTAAATCAATTCAATTGTTTGTGGCGTCGTTGTTTTTTGTGGCTGGCTTTAGCTGGTCTCAGGGCAATTTGACTGACAAACAGATCACTACAGAATGGTCCTTGCTGGATGTTCGATCAGGTGTGGAGGTGTACGTACAACGGCAAAACTGTCAGCTTATCCCGAATCAACTTCCGTTGGAATTCTTGTTCATCAAATTGGTAAACACTACCGACAAACAAGTAAATGTTTCTTACAGCATTCAGACTCTGTACACGGAAGGGTGTGTAGGTTGCGATGAGAATCCGGAAGGTATGGTGAAAACACAAGTTGCTGCTTCATCAGATTTGGCTGGTAACTGTGAGAACTTGAATAAAGGGTTCTATGTGTTGCTGAATAATCCAAACTTGAAAAAGGGATGGACTTTTCAGTCGATTCAATTGAATAAATTAACCGTAAACTAAGCCACATGAAGAAGTTAGCATTATTTATTGCCTCAAGTTTTCTTGGTTTTGCTTCAATGGCACAGACGTGTAGTGTTTACGTAACACCAAGTGATACAACTGTATGTCCTGGAGATTCTGTTCACATTGTTGCTTATGCAAGTTTGTTGAACGGTAACCAGAGTTTTAACTTCAACGGTGGGGTGATCCCAGCCGGTTGGAGTGCCGGTGGAGGAACAGCTTTCTCGCAGCCGTGCGGAGCCAATGCAACCAACACGCCTTACTACTGGGCATCAACATCTACGTCTACTCCAAACATTACAACAGCATTTTTCGATGTAACATGTGGTGGAACCTTGATCTTTGATATGCGTTATGCAGTTCAGGGAGCAGCTGCGCCTTGTGAAGGTCCGGATCAAGCGAATGAAGGTGTTGCTTTGCAATACTCTACCAATGGTGGAGCTACTTGGAATACGATTGAGTACTACCAGCCGGATGGTCAGGTCTTGACTACAATTCCAACCAGTACAGCTAGTTTGGTGGGGGCTGGACAAGCTACGCCATTCACTGTTTGGGATACTTATGTAGTTACAATTCCTGTGGCTGCGCAAACCATCTCTACCGGTTTCCGTTGGATCCAATTGAATTCCTCATCCTCTGCATTTGATAACTGGGGATTGGATAACATCGTTGTTAATGCCATGGGATTGCCTTGTGATGCAACCGCAGTAGTTAACTGGAGCAACGGTTTCCAGGATACAACGAATTTCTGGATCAACCCACTTGTGGATACTACCTATACAGCAATCGTTTTCGATACAGCAGGTAACTACATGTGTACATCTACTCCAATCACAATCTCCGTGTTTACAAATACCACAACGTGGAACTTGGTTGACACTGCTTACTCTTACTGTCCTACAACAAATCCTCAAGTGAGTATTCAAAACGTAGCGAACGGTCAAGCACCGTATACTTTCCAATGGGATATTCCTGCAACTACACAAACAGTGAATTTACCTACTGGAGGAGCAGAACACGACACGATTGTTTACCATGTGACCATAACAGATAATTGTGGCTTCCAGAACCCCGATTCGGTCGTCCTCATTGTCAATAAACTCTTGAACATAGATTCCGTGCAATCCATAACGGCATCAGCCTGCGCCAACGACGGGGTAGTTCTTGCATTTACTTCCGGAATGACCGGTCAGCCCTTGTATATTTGGAACGGACCAGGAGCAACGAACCCGGCGTTCATCAATTCAACAGTTTGGACAAACCGTGCTCCGGGATGGTATTACTTCTCAGTTACGGATAACGTATGTTCGGATTCAGACAGTGTATTTGTGAACGTACTTCCTCCACCTGTTGCAGCGATCAGTCAAGACAATGGTGGTGGTTGTGTGCCTTTCGATGTGACGTTTACGAATAACAGCCAGGATGCAACCAGTTTCTACTGGGATTTTGGTAACGGTAACGCGTTCCCAACAACGTCTACACAGGCATTTACACAAACGTACAACAACAACGCGACGATCATGTTGATCGCATCGTCTGGTCCGAATTGTTCCGATACGGCATATGTTACAGTTGCATCGATCGTTTGTGGATGTACGAATCCGATAGCTTTGAATTACAACCCTGCTGCAGTTCAAGATGACGGAAGCTGTATTCTACCTGATCCGATCGTAGAATTGCCAAATATCTTCACTCCAAATGGTGACGGTGAGAACGATGAATTCATGTTGAAGACGATCAATGTATCTGAAGTACGCTTATTCGTGACAAATCGCTACGGACAGATTGTTTACAGTGGATCTGGTTCAAATCCAAAATGGGACGGTAAAGCGCCAAATGGTGAGCCGGTATCTGAAGGAACATACTTCGTACAATACGAAGCAGATAATATCATGAAAACGATCACGTTGAAAGGTCAAGGACCAGTTCAAGTGGTGCGTTAAGAAGAAAAGCTAATTAAAAAGCCTCGGATCAATTCCGAGGCTTTTTAATTTTAATCAAACAGGTCGCTCAACCAGCCACCTTTTTTCTTGTAAGGTTTTTCGTAATGCTTATCGTGGTGTTTGTCGTATGGCTTTTCGTAATGGCCCGACGGGCGTTCGGTGTGCTTGGGTCTTTCTTCTGTTGCTGAACGTTCAATGATCTTATCCAATTCACCGCGATCCAACCAAACTCCTCTGCATTCCGGACAGTAATCGATCTCTACACCCTGACGATCCGACATTACCAGATTTACTTCTTTACAATTGGGACATTTCATGTGCGTTGTTTTTTTACTAAAATAATCCGGAATCAGCTTGCCTGTTTATAAGAAATGTTAATCGTTGGGATAAGGATTTTTTGGGGCGCAGTGCGAGCAAATGAGTAGATACAAGACACCCTGCATGAATCCATAAGGAGTGAACTTCAGAAAGGAATTAAAAATATCATCTTGAACGCCTGAATCCGAGTAAAAAGACAGGGCTAAGCGGTTGCCAATAAATGCCAGTAGTGCGTAGACAAGTGCGAAGACCAGAGCTTTGAGCAAGGTGATTCCTAAAGATTGTTTGGTAGCATTACATATCTAAAAAACAAAAAAGTCTTGCAAAATTTGCAAGGCTTTCAATTGAAGTGGGAGAGAGTTAGATATCCCATTTACCCGACGTGCAGTGGATAAAAGCACTGCTTCACTACGTTCAGATGATGCTTTTTCATTTATCTCTCACTTGAGTAAACTCAGATTCGATATAAACGAAAAAAGCACCATCCAAAGGACAGTGCTTTTATCAGAGTGGGAGATGAGGGATTCGAACCCCCGACCCCCTGCTTGTAAGGCAGGTGCTCTGAACCAACTGAGCTAATCTCCCGATTTTGGCGTTCTTGTGAGCTACCGTTGTGTCTCAAACGCGAGTGCAAATATAGCGCATTATTTCTTTTCTGCAAGTGGAAATTTAAAAAAATCTTCAAAAAAATCGTGGACCAAGAAAAAGGAACCAAACACCAAAATGGTATCCGCTTTGTTTGCAGCAAGTTGTGCCGCCCGAAGCGCCTCCGTTGGGTTTTCGAAAAAAATGCGATTTTTTCCGATCACTCCAAAATTTTCCTGAAGCTGTTCCAAGCGTGCACTCCTCGGATTGGTAAAAGTAGTGAAGTAATAGGTCGCGTCTTCCGGAAACAACTCCGCGATTTCCTGCATGTTCTTATCCGAACTGGTTCCGTAAATGATGTGCAACTGTCCGCTCACCGGCAAGATACTCGCCAAACAGGCCCGTATGCCGTGTGCATTGTGTGCGCAGTCTAAAATGATCCGCGGTTCAGATGAAAGCTGCTGCAAGCGCCCCATAAATCCCGTATTCGGATACAAATGCGCAATGCCATCCTGTATGTGCTGGTCACTGATCGTTCGCTGTTCACGTAACACCTCGATCGCTGAATAAACCAATTTGAAGTTCTTTCTTTGATAACCGAACAAGTTCTCCGGATATACCGGTGGATCGATCAATGGTGCCGCAATTGCCTTTTTTTGTTCTATTTGTTCCGAAAAAACAGGTTGCGTTTCCGAATCCTGTTCGCCGATCAACACCGGAACACCTGCTTTTAGGATGCCGGCCTTTTCAAAAGCGATCGCCGCTCGCGTATCGCCCAAAAATTGCGTGTGATCCAAGCCAATGTTCGTGATGATGCTCAATACAGGCGTAATG
>JBMLQF010000115.1:0-6022 GCA_049241705.1 Fluviicola sp.
TGTACGAGGAAGTAACAAAAGAAAACTCGACGCTGTTTGTACCCGGCCTATAAATAAAAAACCCCAGTAACGAGTACCGGGGTTTTTAACGTATGTTCTTTATTGATTACGCAGTTGCGTTCATGTTATCCAAAACATCCATTACCCCTTTCACTGCAACAGCTGATTCTTCCAACAATTTGCGCTCGTCAGCATTCAAATCCAACTCGATAATGCGCTCGATACCGTTTTTACCTAGGATCACTGGAACACCCAAGTAGATATCTTTCATTCCGTACTCACCTTGCAACCAAGCACAAACTGGGAATACACGTTTTTGGTCGCGGATCACAGCTTCAACCATTTGCGCTGCAGCTGCTCCCGGAGCGTACCATGCTGATGTACCCAACAATTTCACGATCTCACCACCACCGAATTTCGTGCGCTCGATGATCTCGTTCAATTTCTCTTCACTGATCAATTCAGTTACAGGAATACCACCTACAGTTGTGTAACGAGGAAGTGGAACCATTGTATCACCGTGACCACCCATCAATACTGCTTGGATATCTTTCGGAGAAACATTCAATTCCTCAGCCAAGAACGCACGGTAACGAGCCGTATCCAAGATACCAGCCATACCAAATACTTTCTTAGAATCAACTTTAGCAGTCAAGAATGCACAATACGTCATTACGTCCAATGGATTCGAAACGATAATGATCGTCGCATTTGGCGAATACTTCACTACATTTTCAGTAACAGTTTTTACGATCCCTGCATTCGTAGCGATCAAATCATCGCGTGACATCCCCGGCTTGCGTGGCAAACCTGAAGTGATCACAACCACATCTGAATCAGCTGTTTTTGAATAATCGTTCGTAGATCCAACTGTACGGGAATCGTACAAGTTGATTGGAGCTGTTTGCCACATATCCAACGCTTTTCCTTCAGCGAATCCTTCTTTAATGTCCAACAAAACGATCTCGTTGGCAATCTCTCTGTGAGCCAACACATCAGCACATGTTGCACCAACGTTTCCTGCTCCAACTACTGTTACTTTCATTACTCCTTATTTTATTGAAATTTCTTCCTATTTTTCGCCCCGAATTTACAAATAAAAGTTGGGTAAATCAGTCTTTTTTGTTGATAATTCATGAGAATTGTGAATAGAATCAAAAAAGCAGGCAACCCTTCAATAAATCTCACGTTTTCAAATTGAACCTTGTGGAACACAAATTGGATCTAGACGAAATCATAGCTGGGTGTAAAAAGTCCGACAGGAGGGCACAAGAACAGCTATTTCGCCTACTCTACGGGAAAATGATGGCTGTTTGCCTTCGTTATATTTCCGATAGGGATTCGGCCCAAGAAGTGTTGCAAGAAGGATTCATCAAGGTCTTTGAACATATTGGAAACTTCGACAGCAAAGGATCATTTGAAGGTTGGGTGCGCAGGATCATGGCCAATTGCGCCATTGATGCGATTCGCAAACAGCGAAAAGACACCATGCTTACTGATAACGATCGCGACTTTCAAAAGTCGACCGCTGACGAAGAAGAATTGGAAGATTGGGACATCACATCACTCAAGGCAAGTTATGCCATGGAAGCGATCGATAAGCTCACTCCTGCCTACCGAACGGTTTTCAACTTGTATGTGATGGAAAACTACACACATAAAGAAATCGCAGAAATGCTCGGTATCAGCGAAGGAACTTCCAAATCCAATTTGGCAAAAGCCAAGATGAATCTGCAGAATTATTTGACAAAGAAATTTAACCATATCGCGCAATGAAAGACATTGAACGTATATTTAAAGAGGCACTTGACCAGCACGAAGTTCCGTATCAAAGCGGAGCCTGGGAAGCCATGGCCAAGCGTTTGGACGGCACTACGCCTACTCCATTCTACCGCAAATGGTGGTTTGCAGCAACGGTTGGTACTATTCTGGTAAGTTCGTCTACCTACTTCATGTTGCGCGAAGAAACGGCTAAGCCAAAACAAGAGATCACTCAGAACGACGTGAAAACACCTGTTTCTTCGAATGAAGCAACAACTCCGCTTGCTGAGAATAATCCTGTAACAGCTTCCGGAACTACTGCAAGCACAAGCGATGTTCCAACAGAATTGAATACGGTAGCCCCTGCCAATACGTATGACAATGGCACTGCTCCTGCTCCAAACGATAACCTTACAAACAAAACAACTGCAACGAATCCGCACAAAGGAACAACTCCAAATCCTACAACATCAATTCCTACAACTCCTAAGACGCCTATTGACGGTGAAAAACCAGCAGCGTCATACGCAGCGCTTTCATTACCGGAACGCGTTTGTTTCAACGACACGTGGGAATTTACAAACCCGAACGATCAGGAAACAGTTTACGTAACTGCTCCAAGTGGAAAACAAATTGCGGTGAAACCAGGTAAAACGGTTCAAATTTCAGCCAATCAAGAAGGTGCAATTGAAGTGCTTTCAGGTACTCAAAAACAAGAGATCGTTGTGGTACGTTCGAATTCGAAATTGTACATCAACATCGATTCGTATGTAATCTTTGATAATGGTATTCCTACTTTGACTTTCAAAGCTTCAGGAAATGAAAATCCGGTGCAATGGGAAACCAGCGCTAAAGGATTCGAGATCCAAAACGGTGAATTATTGGTTCACCCATATCAAGACAAACAAGTGACTGCCATTGCGCGCACTACCGACATGAACGGCTGCGAAGTAGAAGAAAAAACAACCCTTCGCGTGGAGCAAACCTACAATTTGATGGCTCCAACCGGATTCTATCCGAATGATTTCGATCAACGCAAGAATCGCTTCATGCCTTACGCTTTGACGAAACGAAATGTTGGATTTGAGTTGATCATTGTAGATCCTAACAACGGTGGCATCGTGTTCAAATCAAATGACGCAACACATGGTTGGGACGGAATTGATCAACGCACCGGTGAAATGGTTCCTGAGAATTCAGTGTGGCCATGGCGTGTAATTCTACAACAGCCAAATCAAGGAGAAAATAAAGAATATACCGGTACGATCACCCGTCTATAAACGACATCTTACCATTTTACTTCCGAATGAAGGGAAAGGAAACTTTCCCTTTTTTTATGCATTTTTTTCTGGAATTCTTGGGCACGAACAGATTCCGGATACAACAATCGGTGTTCGCTTTCACGTCGCAATTGCTCCACTTCATCCACCAGTGCATTGGTTGCTGCCTCGAAATACCACGCACGAAATAACTCCCATACATATTCTACAGCCTGTGCATTCGGGTGAGCTCCATCCCCTTCGAAATAGCGGTGGTCACGCAAATGATCGGTGATCAACTCGTACGCCGGAAAATACGGTTCATTCAGTGCGTTGACCAACTCCAAGAGTCGAGCTTTGGATAAACTATTGGCTGTGTAGCCATCGCGTAAATACTTCACCGGACTTACGGTGAAAGCCACATGCAATTGTGGGAACTGTTCACGCAATAAATTCAGAACCGTTTTCCATTCCGTGATCATGGCGTCCAGATCCGTGAGTTCCTTCGTGAAGATCGTACCCGGTTGTTGGTGACAATTGGCAACGATCTCGCCATCGCTGTGCAAACGATATCCATTTGCTGTGCCGAAAGTCAGGAACAAGTGACTCGCCTCCGCTAAATAACTGCGGAATTCTTTTTGAGCAGCTGCCAATTTTTCGCGCAAATCGTTTTCCGACAAAGCATAAACAGTGGAACTGGAATGATAATCCAGCCACACATCGTCTTTTTTTACGAAACGTTCGCTTACCCGATCTTCCAAACACATCTGCAGTAACTTGGCAAGTGCCAGCGGATGAAAGATGACGCCGTTCGGATTGTCGAGCACATCGAAACCTGCTCTGCGCAATTTTGCAGAAATGTGCGTTGAAAAACAGGATCCCAACTGGACGAACTTGTTTCCATGCGTGAGCGGTTGCACTCTGTTTGGTGGAAATAATTGTATTAACTCCATGAACGGACGCGATTTAAGGTATGTTCAAACACCCGTATCCAACCCTGCCATTTTCCGGCTTCCGCGATGGTCTCGTTGTGCCAAATGCTGCAAAAAACACCTCCATAGCGTTCAATTTCTTCGAATAAATGATCGATCTGTGCACAGGCCTCGTCTTGCGACCAGTTTTTGTATTCCAATAAAGTTCCATCCATGTAGGTGAATGGGATGATCTCGAACTCCGTTGCCACATTGTGCGACAGGTCGAAAAAGAAATGCGGATGCGCTGTTCCAGCTCTAAAACCCACCTCTTCAGCAAAACCCATCGTATAGTCGCGTTTTACGCCGTTCTCCATCAAGCGCTGGTAGGTAAACGGTAGTTTTAACTTCAGGAAATGCTGACGGGTTTCTGAAACCGATTCATCGGTGATCTTTTCCAAGCGCGACAATTCTTCCTTCAATTTGTAGGGAGAACGATTACTCGCGTAACTCGGGTGCAATCCCACGTGCGCTTGCCCGTGAAACTTGCGGATCAGGCGCTGGTGACGTGGGTCGTTCCACGAAATATTCCGGTCGAATTCAGCCATATCGCCGAGCAACCAGAAAAAACGCGTTTCTTCGAATTCCTGTGCAATGCTTTCCAAGTAGTCGTAGCAATCGTATGGATCGGTTTGTTCACCGCGTTGGACGGTGGAACGCTCCGCTTTGCGTGCTTGATTCTTTTTCAAGGTATCCTTCGCATTCGAGAGCCAGGAGCGCCAGCCTTCTTTCCATTGATAGGCAAAAGTATTGTCGATGTCAAAGCTCGGAATGAAGCGCTTGCTGCGGTACAGGGTCAGTTTTCGGGCATAATCCGGTGCAAACGCTTCGAAAAATGCTGCGATCCAGCGTTCTACGATCTGTTGTCCCAACCAACCATGTGTGAACTGAATGCTTTTACGCGCTTCAAAGCGATCGTGCACGTCGCGCGGTGTGGGCAAATATTCCTCGTAGCGCGATAGGACGTAAAAAATGCTGGCCAGCGGATCCGGGGTACCATAGAACGACAAGCATTCCGTATTCTTCCAGACACTTTTCAACGGTTTCAAAAGCGTGTCGATCTCTTCTTCAAACAACAGCGTTGCCGGCACCAAAACAGCGCCACTCATTTCGTGCCATTCGGAGTAATTCAATTTCAGGCGATCAGCAGCTGCAAATTGCTGTTTGTCGTTCGTCAGTTCATAGGAAAGGCCGTGCGCATTGAACACAAAATCCAATGTGTACACCAATCGTTCGGAAACCTGATCTACGTAAATGAGCATGCTAAATCAACTGTTGGTCTGCGAAGCTAAAATAACCATTATCTGTGAGGATGAGATGATCAAGCACCGGCATTTCGATGAGTTGTCCGAATTGAACGAGCTTTTTGGTAAGCGACTCGTCGTTTCCGGAAGGTCGTTTTTGACCGCTTGGATGGTTGTGCGCCAAAATGATCCCCGACGCCGCGCAGTCCATGCCTTTTTTGAACAAGATCTTCGCATCGACGAAAGTTCCGGAAGTTCCACCGATCGACAAACGATCGATCAGGAGCACATCGTTGGCGCGGTTGAGGTAGATGGTGTAAAATTCTTCGTGCGTGAGATCTAAGAAATACGGCTTGAGCAATTCATAAGCTTCCTGCGACGAGGTAATGCGTTTGCGTTTTTGCGGTTCACTTTCGCGTCTTCTACGTCCGAGTTCCAACGCAGCCAGGATCGTGATCGCCTTGGAAGGACCGATTCCTTTCACCGCACAGAGTTGGGCTAAACGCAAGCGCCCGAAATCCGTGAGATCGCCTTGGGTAAGTTGCAAGCATTCGCGGGCCAGGTCCACGGCGGTTTTGTTGCCCGTTCCCGTTCCGATCAGGATCGCGATCAACTCGGCATCCGACAAGGCAGTTCGGCCTTTCAACATGAATTTTTCCCGGGGCTTGTCGTCTTCTGCCCACATGGGGATTGCTAGATTTTGTGGTTTCATATAGGTTGTTTTTGTTCTTAATATCAATTTTTAGTCTTCCCAAACAACTGGTGCTGAGTAATTTATCCTACCATC
>JBMLQF010000115.1:6122-8570 GCA_049241705.1 Fluviicola sp.
CTAGGCCTGTATTCTGAAACTTGAAAATTACGATTCGCTCCACTGCCTGCACCCCAACTCACTAACGCCTTTGACTAATTTTCATTCTGAAAATCAGAAGGCTGAGTTCAAACAGGGGTTAGACTACGCTTCACTTCATCTTATTTTCTACGTTCCATTCATAAGGGCCAATTTCCTGATAAATCTGCGTAAAGAACAACGATCAGCTTCTTTCCAAAATTTGAGTTCTCCATTTAATTTAGTAAAAAAGTTCATTTGAACAAACACGTTGAGCGGTTCGTTGTAGGTATTCAACGGAAAGTGTTTTTTGCTTTCGCGTAGTAACTTTGCAACATGGATTCGATCACACAAGTGGTATTGGGCGCAGCAGTTGGTGAAGCCGTAGGCGGACGAAAAATGGGTGGAAAAGCAGCGTTTTGGGGCGCCATTGGCGGTACGATTCCCGATCTGGATGTATTTCTACGTTTTCTATACGATCCCTTCGATGCCGCGTTGGTTCACCGCGGATTTTCGCACAGTTTGCTTTTCGCATTGCTCGTTTCGCCGATCCTCACTTGGATCTTTCAACGCATCAGCAAGAACGATCACGGTGTAAAGACCTGGTTTTGGTTGTGGTTCCTGAGTATTTTCACACATCCGGTGCTCGACATGTTCACCAACTATGGCACGCAATTCTTGTGGCCCTTCGACTGGCGCATAACTTTCAACACCGTTTTTGTGGTGGATCCGCTCTACACTTTGCCGTTTGCCATTTTCCTCATTCGTGCCTTGTTCATCAAGCGAGACGATCCACGTCGCAAAAAATGGAACCTGATCGGGATCTATTATTCCTCGGCCTACCTCCTACTGGGCGTGGTGATCAAACTGATCTTGCTTTTTCAAGTTTCGGATTATTTCGGGGAAAAGCACATTACTGTGAAACGCAGCGTGGTGACCCCCATGCCGCTTACGAGTTTTTATTGGAATATGATCGTGGAGAGCGATTCGGCGTATTACATCGGCTACAAATCCCTGTTTGCTCCTTTCGATAAAGCGCGTATTGAAATGATCCCAAAAAATCACGAACTCTTGCAGCAAGCCAACTGGAAGATTCCAAAACGCATTGACCGGATCGAACACATCACAAACGGATTTTACAGTGTGAGACAGGCAAAAGACACGCTATTTGTGTACGACTTGCGTTTTGGAACCACCACGCGCATGACCAACGAAAAAGCCCGTGATCCTTTGATGGGCTATATCTTGTTGCAAACGAATGGTGCGATCACGGAAGCACAATTCCTGCGTTCGAGATCTATGAAACACGTGGACTTCGGACAATACATGCGGGAAGTATTCGGCGAATAACTCACGATTGGATTGTTAACAACTGGCAAAAATTCGCGACAAAAGGACTGCCAATTGCTGTATTTTTGTCCTCAAATGATACGCATACACATGAAACACATCATTACGATCTGCGCGTGCTCGGCCTTGTTGTTGCAAGCATGCGGACAAAGTACTCCGGGAACGAAAGAACCGGTAAAAGAAGAACGCAAAGTGCCGGAATTGCCGGAGATCAAGGTGGAATATTCCTTGAAAGACTTTTTGAGTGAAAACGCGCAGTTGGATAAAGACGTTGACGCCTTGTTCAAAACCTTGGACGATACCGCGATCGTGGCACAATTGATCATGCCTGCAGTCGGTCGTTTGGGACAAACTCCACAAACCATCGAGTCGCACATCAAAAAACGTCAAATTGGTGGTGTGTTGATGCTGAACGGATCGGTGAAGCAATTCAGTGGATGGATAACGAAATTCAACAAATTGAATGCAGCAAACGGAAATCCGGGCTTCTTGTACAGTGCCGATGCCGAACCGAGTTTGTTCAACCGCAAGATCACCGGAGCTCCGGTCGTGAAAAAGGCGAACGAAATCACGTCGCTCGAGCAAGTGAATGCCTGTGCAGATACAATTGCAGCCGTTTTGAAACGCATCGGGATCAATTACAACTTTGCACCGGTGGTTGACTTAGCGAAGAACGCAACCGTTGGTTACCGCGGTTTTGGTAAAAATCCGACGAATAATATTCCTTGGTCGAACGCCTTCATTCAGCGCATGCAGGAAAACGGTGTGATCGCCACAGCGAAGCACTTCCCGGGTCACGGTTTGGTATCTGGCGACACGCACAAATCCTTGCAAGCCATTGACGGTGAATTGAAAGAAGTTCCGACTTATCCAAAATTGATCGAAGACGGGGTGTTGAGCATCATGATCGGACATTTGGCGGTGATCAACAATCCGAAATACGACACCAAAGGTTTACCGGCGACGTGTTCGAAGACCATCGTTACCGACTTGTTGCGCAACGAATTGGGCTTTAGAGGTTTGGTAGTAACCGACGCGATGAACATGGGCGGTGTAACAGCGATCAAAGGCAACAGCGTGAAAGCGATCGAAGCGGGAGTT
>JBMLQF010000116.1:0-9192 GCA_049241705.1 Fluviicola sp.
TTACAAAGGTATAAACACAAAACGAGGTAACCAATATGATTACCTCGTTTTAAAATTATTTCTATTGTGCTATTAGAACTTAGCTCTATATCTTCCGTATTTGATGCGAGATCCTTTAGGACCAATTTTCGAATAAGTGAAGTTTCTAGTGATTGTCAAGTTCATATAAAACAAGGCATCTTTTTGTTTCTGACCGCGCATTGAACCCGGGTTAAACATCCACTGGTTCGCCGGAGCAGCAGGATTTGAATAAAGAGCCGCCTCTGATCCAATTTCAGAAACTAAAATCGCAGGATCATAATAATTACCACCCACATCATCGATATAATCAGAGAATGTTTTTACGTAAGTAAACTCCAATCCGACACGCCAGAATCGATTGATCCCCATACGCATTCCAATTCCTAAAGGAATTGTTGCAGTAACACGGCTGTAATCAGCTGGCCCACCAGGTAAACCTTGTCCTTCCGTTTTCAATGGCTTTAACTCAACCCAAGATCCCTCTTGGTTTCCTTTCGGATTGTAATAAGCAATACCAACCCCAGCAAAAAAATACAATTGCTCGTTGTGATCTTTAAATCCTTTCAAATTTGGAATATTGAAGCGACGACCAATCTTTTCGTTCGCCAAAGCAATCAATTCAAATCGTTGACTCAAGTTGATAACAGGAGAACGGAAATTAAGATTACGTGCGTTACGAACAGGATCCTCAGTCAACGCATCAGACCCCTTGAACATACCAATATTCAGAATAGTCGAAGTGGAATAATAAGGATGCCAACGATATCTGTATGCAATAGACCCACCATAGCTCATTGATGGAAGATCCCAGTCTTTTAAACTGTAGTCAGTACCAATTTGATTTGCCCCCCCCAAATCGCCCAAAAACTGAGTGGCTCCAATTCCAATTGTCACCTCTTTCTTGTTCATGGACCAATTTCGTTGGGTGTTGAAGTTAGTTGGCTGGGCAATTGCCAAATGAACAGTAGTAGTTAATATAGCTAGACTTAAATATCTCATGTCTTATTTCTTAAACCTCAGAAACAATAATTCACGGTGTAAATTTACAAGAAACAATAGAAGAAACAAATCGAGATCACCTCTTTTTTTTAAAAACCTATTGTTAATGAATATTTTATTCCTTTAGTCGAATAAAAAAGGATGGACCAAAGCCCATCCTTCCATGATTTATCAAATTAGCGCAATTAGGCAGCGCAATTAATCTTCATAAAATGCAATCTCAATTTTTCAACAGCGCGAAAAGTCTTCACTTTTGCATTGTTTTCTGTGAGACCAATTTGATCACCAATCTCTTTGAAACTCAACTGTTCAAAAAAGCGCAATTCAATTAACTTCAATTGTTCCGGTTTTAACAATTGCATGGCCTTTAACAATCTGGAGCGATTCAATTCTGCATCGGATGGATCTAAGAACAACTCATCGAATGTGGCAATTTGATAATTATCCAATCGAACTGTTTTTGCTCCTTGTTGATCGCGAAACGCTTGATACAACTCGCTTTTTGCAATACGGTAGAGCCAAGAACCAAATGGAACTCCGCGGAATTCAAAATTCTTTAGATTCTTGATCGCTTTCACAAATACTTGTGAAGCCAGGTCATGAGCAATTTCTGTGTCTTGAACGCGCTGTTGCAAGTATCTTAAGATTGGAGAGTAGTACTTGCGGTACAGTGGTTCGAACTTGGAGGGGTCAGATTGCGCTGCAATCACCCACAGCTGCTCCTGCCGGAGTAAATCCGACGTTTGATGGAAATAAGGATTAACTGACATGGTTTATTTGGATTTTGGGTTTGCATAATTTTGGGCTTAGCTTATCTAAATTAACGAAATTTTGTCAAATTATTGTATTGCTAAAGCAATAAAAATTCATTTTTTAACATTTCGTGATACCTTTCAAGAATTTTGCCAAAAATCACTTCCGAAACATAACCATGTAACTCGTATCGGTGAGGGACTCAAAAAACGCCAGCAAATACTGCCTTTCCTCGCTAGAAAGTGTAAACGCTTTTATTTTATCTGATTGATTTATATGTCCGGCTCCACCGCGACTGTAATGTTCGAATACATCTTCTATTCGCGTAATAGAACCATCGTGCATGTATGGAGCAGTCAACATAATATTCCGCAAACTTGGAATCTTGAACAGACCTTTATCCTTTTCGTCTAAAGTAATACGATGACGACCATTATCGAGTCCATAATCCAAATACAATCCGTTATTGGCAACTTGATACGTTGTAAAATGTGGTGCGGGATGACATTGGATACAATACAATTTCTGAGAAAACAAACGATAGCCCGTCCTTGCCTCTTTTGATAAGGCGCGCTTATCGCCTTTCCAATAACGATCGAACGCACTATTTTGACTGACGAGACTTCGTTGAAAAGCTGCTATACTCCTGCTCAGAACCCAAGGGTCGAACTCACGATTGAAAATTTTTTTAGCAGCCTCAACGTACTCTGGTACTTCACGTAATTCTTTCAATAGACTTTTCACATCCTGATCCATTTCCGTGTGTTCCTGGATCGGGACAGTCACTTGCATCTCAAGCGTTTTCAGCTCCCCATCAAACATCACGCGAGGTAAATAAGCTGCATTCAACAAGGACGGTGCATTACGCATGGTTTCCTGTCCATCAACACCCTGCGATCTTTTTAAACCATCTGTGAATGCTTTTTCAGGATGATGGCAAGAAGCACAAGAAATGGAATTGTCCCGAGATAACCGTTTATCAAAGAACAACTTACGACCAAGAGCGACTTTCTCTTTACTCATTTCATTGTCTTCGGGGGAAACAACCGGACCTAAAACGAGTGAGTTATTATCAGTACTACATTTCGATGAAACAAGCACCAATAAACTCGATAAGATCAAAAGCCGAAAATAAGGCATCACGGCATCAATACAGTTCTTGTTGTTTGTTCTCCTTTAGAATTAACCAATTTCAGAATGTAAGAACCAGTTGGTGCTGACTCCAGTGAAAACTGTTGCGTCACTCCTACTTTTGATTCAACCAACTTACCATCAGAGCTGTAAAGCGCAAAGTTGTACAAATCTGCATCCGGCAAGGCAACAACTACATTTCCTGACTGATAAGTGATCAATATAGTTTGCGGATCTATCGTTCCCAAAGAAGCATTTTGAGGTGAAGTAAACACATCTGAATCAACCACATTGTACATGATCGTTGCATTCACTCCAACTGATGAATGTGAAACTTCTACAACAGACGGAACGATTCCATTCATCCATTCATCTAAATTCCAATTCACTGTAAGAATCTGAACATCATTTGGATGAGCTGTTGCAGGCATCAAAATTTCCTTTGTAAAATAGTTGTCATCTCCCAAATTGTGTAATTCGAAAGTCGTCTCAGGAGTCCCGTCATTATTTGAATCAAAGCGACCACCAATGATCATGTGCATATAGCCCGCTGACCAACCCCAGAACATTGATGGAGATTGGTAACTCAATGGATGAACCTCAGGATATAAATTAATATCCGAATGATTCAGGTATTCCGGAACACCTACTCCAAATCGAATACCTTCAATATTTGTTACCGGAAGAGTTCCTAGATCCAACCATGGACTGGTAATATCTACTAAGAATACAGTATTAGTATCAATTCGAGTAGTTTGTCCACCATCATGAACGATCTCTAAACGAGAACAATAAAACTTATGATGTTCTAAATGATAATCTTCACCACCAGGAGTGGCAACAATCTGGTTCAAACCAATACTTGCGCCTTCAAAAAGTGGGTTAAAATGAACCAACACCTGCTGCTGTGCAATACTAGTAGTCGCTAAAGCTGCTCCGAATATTCCAAGTAAAGTTTTTCTCATAAGATTTTATTTGTATACAATGTACAATTTTTCAACCGGATTCAAACGAAAACGCTCCACCATTTCTGGAGAAATCTTGAAATCCTGAAATGCCTCAGTTACTTTAAAACCAACACTTTCTAACCATTGCGGGTAATCATTTCCAAACAAGCGAACATGGTCTTTTTGCCAAAAATGAATTTCGCGGTCTTTTGGTGATGTAATGGACCAATCTTCATAAGTCGTGTCGCGATTCACGTCAATTGGCACTTGAATAATTCCCCAACCACCCGTTTTCATCACGCGATAAAGCTCCGACATACATTTTTTTGCATCATCTACGTGTTCTAAAACGTGATTGCAGAAAATGACGTCGAAACGTTCATCCTCTAAGGGTATTTCGTGAAGATCAAAATGGATATCAGCAATCGGAGAAACCAAATCTCCGGTCAAATAGTTCAAATTCTTTTGTGCCTTGAAGGTACTGTGAAAACATTGCTCTGGTGCAATGTGTAATACATTCAACTGCGGTGCTGTAAAGAAATTACTTTCATGCTTCAGGTACAACCACATCAAACGGTGACGCTCCAATGTCAAATCATACGGACACAGTACATTTTCGCGATGTGCAACGTTAGAACCGTAAGAAAGAAATTTGCGGAACGAACGTTCACAAACCGGACATTCAACATTATTCCCTTTGTAAAAAGCGGGGGCTACTTTGCGGAACACATAACTCATGCGGATCAAAAGTGGACGAGGAAGCGTGTTCAGTAAAAACTTATACAATTTCTTCATATCACAAATGTAGTAAACTCTTTCACTGTGTAAGGAATTAATCCACTTCTGTTATTTTTGTTTTTATGAAGTATCTGACAATCCTACTTTTATTCCAATCTTTTTGCGCTATGGCACAATTCGAACAACAAACTCCTCCTGATGCTCTGCAAATTCCAGAAGTACTGGAAACACATGGGCATAAACGCATTGACCCCTATTATTGGATGAACCAACGTGACAAACAGGAAGTATTGGATTACATAGCTGCTGAAAACAACTATTCGGAACACTTTTTCAATACCCAGAAAGCCACTGTCAATCAATTATTAGATGAATTTGAACAGCGAATTGACCCGAATGATCAGAGCGCTCCTTTTCGAATGAATGGCATGGATCTCCAGTTCAACAACCGAGAAGGAAAAGACTACCGTGAATTGTGGATCCTGGAGAATGGGGTTAAGAAAACATTGTTTTTTGATGAGAATGAACGCGCCAAGAATAAAACATACTACGCTTTAGGGGATTTTGAAAATTCACCAAATAATAAAACCCTCGCCTTCAGTGAGGATGCTGTTGGACGCAGAAAATACACCATTCGCTTTCGGGATAATGCCAGCGGCAAATTGTTGAAAGACGAAATCACAAATACAGATGGTTCGGTTGTTTGGGCAAACGATAATAAAACAGTCTATTATGTGCGTAAGGATGAAACTACGCTTCGTGAATTCGAGGTTTACAGACACGTTCTGGGTACTTCTTCAAAATCTGACGAACTTGTTTTCCAGGAAAATGACGAACGTTTTTATGTCTATTTGCAAAAAACGTTGGATGAAAGCTACATCATTATCAACATCTTCAGTACAACTTCGTCGGAATGTGTTTTATTAGATGCCAGAACAAATGATGCTAAAGCTCAAGTCTTCTTAAAACGAAGTCCTGATCACTTGTATCAAATTGATCATCATAAAAACGGCTTTTACATTCTTTCCAATCACAACAGTCCAAACAGAAAATTGGTTTTTTCGAAAAACTTGCCTAGTAAGATGGAAGATTGTCAGGTCATCATTGCCCACTCAGATGCATACCTGGATGAATTTCTTGCCTACGACAAATTCTTGGTCATCCAACAACGTCAGAAAGGTCAAACAGCCTTTTTAGTTGGAGATTTAGAAGGGAAAGTGATGAAACGTATCGACATGAAAGAGTCTGTATACGAGATCGCCCTGCGCAGTAATAACGATTATTTCGCAAACGATTTTCATTACACCTACACCTCGTTCACCACTCCGCCGGCAGTCTATTCCTATCAGGTAGAAAAAGCGGAGAGTCAATTGATCTTTCAAAAAACACTTCGAGACGCAAACTTCTCGCCGAACAACTATATTTCGGAACGTGTCTGGATTACAGCAAATGACGGTTCAAAAGTCCCAGTTTCACTTGTTTACAAAAAGGGGATCGATCTAAAGAAAGCGCCTCTATTATTATATGGCTATGGTTCTTATGGCGTAACGATCCCATGTAATTTCTCACCAACGCGCTTGAGTCTACTAGATCGCGGATTCATCTTCGCCGTTGCGCATATTCGCGGTGGTAAATTCTTGGGAGAACACTGGTATCAAGACGGTAAATTGGATAAAAAACGTCATTCGTTTACAGACTTCATCAATGCGGCTGAATGGCTAGCGATGCTGGGTTATGGCGATCCTTCCAAATACTTTGCCCAAGGTGGAAGTGCCGGAGGATTATTGATGGGAGCTGTGGCAAATATGGCCCCTGATCGATTTAAAGGAATCATTGCTCAGGTTCCGTTCGTGGACGTTGTTACTACCATGTTAGATGATTCCTTGCCGCTTACTGTTGGCGAATACGAAGAATGGGGAAATCCAAACGAAACGGAAAGTTACTGGTACATGCTGTCCTATTCGCCTTACGACAATGTGCAACGAATGAACTATCCCGCGATGCTCATTACAACAGGCTATCATGACTCTCAAGTACAGTATTGGGAACCATTAAAATGGGTTGCTAAATTACGTGATCTCAATACGGGTAAATCCCCTATCCTATTCGATTGTACGATGTCAGCCGGACATGGAGGAGGATCTGGAAGAACCAACGAACGCTTGGAGGTAGCCAAGGAATTCGCCTTTTTATTGCAACTAGCGAATGAGTAAATACTTCATCGGCATCGGATTTTGCTTAATCGCATTGATTGGTATGACTCAGTCTACCGAAATGGATCGTCCGTATGAAAAATACGACACCCTACTAATCCCTTATGCAGATTTAGGATATAATACGGCGCCAATGCGTTTCAAATTTCCTTTTTCAAGTGAGTTTGACAAGATCTATGTCCGTAACAATTCCAATGTCGTGCTCGGACTTGGTTTTGCCTATAAATGGTTCAACTTACGACTGGGAATTAATCTACCCGGAAATTTGCGCCCATCCTATAAATATGGTCCTACAGAATATTATGACTTTGGATTTGATTTTTCAGTAAAACAATTCTTTTTCGACGCTGACTTACACATTTACAGTGGCTATACCTACAAGAATGCTTATAAATGGAACGACACTTTGAATGTTCATAAACCTAACTTGTACAATCAAAAGTTAGGCGCGTTGAGTCTTTCGCTGAATACGTGGCATTTTTGGAATAAAGACTTTAAACTTGCTGCATTCAGGGGTAAAACTGCCGCTTACAAAAAGGATGTTTCTTCTTTTTATTTGAAATACTCCTTGAGTTTATACGGAGTTGGAGCTGAAAATGGAATCATTCCAAAAGAGTTAGTGGACAGCACTCAAACGCGCACCGAAGCAACTACCATGCTTTCTTTCGATCTGGGTGTGATACCTGGCTACGGCTATGTGAAGCGCATAGATCAATGGCAAATCGGGATCATGGCCGGATTAGGAGCTGTAGTTCAATCCAAAACGTATATTACCCCTGAATTATCCCGAGGTTTTTTAGGCCTTGCATTCCGTTATGATATTCGGTTCGTTGCTGGATTGAACAAACCTAATTATTTCTTGATGTTTATCACGGATTTTGACAACAAGAGTATCGCATTTAACGACTTGAAATACCGCCAAACGTATTATTCGATGAAACTCAGTGGAGGATATCGTTTCCACAAAAAACGCAAGAAAACTCCTAAAGGTGCTTGAGAAACTCTTGAAGATTTTCAACGCTCACGTGATCCATAATAACGATTTTATACCAATTTGGTTGGTGATGATCATCAGGAACCAACCCAAATTTTTCGGTGATCGATTCTGCAATACTGCCTTTTGGAAATACGATGATGTTAGAGCGCTCTTCACGGAAGTAATCGATTTGTCGGCTTTTCAATTCCAGTTCAAACCAATCTGCTCGCGCACACAGATCTTGCATTTTCCGTTGCCATTCCGAGTATCCATAACTCTTTAAAATCATATAAACAGCAACCGCATTTGCACCGGATCTACTCCCACAAAGGGTTGAATCATTCCCTTGCACATAGCTGGCGGACGAAGTAGTGGTGTATTTCAACCAGCCTTTACGAATGAGAACAATACCTGTTCCATAGGGAGCTTGATTCATTTTGTGTGCATCCACAGTGATAGAACAAACCCGATCATTCGAAAAATCCAAGGCATGTTCATTGACAAATGGGTAGTAAAAACCGCCATATGCGCCATCAACATGGATTTTATAATGAAAGCCCAAATCCTCTAATTTCGTCATGTACTGGTGGATATCGTCTACACTTCCAAACATCGTGGTCATCATATTTGCAAATACAATGACATACTTAATTCCTTTCGCACGCATTTCATTGAGTGTCTGCTCGAACTTCTCAGTATCAACCTTGCGCGATTTTTCATTTACCATCAAGGGAAAAAATCCGATCTGAAAGACATTTGCAGCTTTTGCCGAAGAATAATGTGTATCCGAAGAACAGATCAAAGCAATTTCGTGTAATTGTGCACGATACTCCTGCATGAAATAATTTCTATAGATCCAAACCGCTTGCAAATTTGCTTCCGTTCCTCCTGTAGCCACATAACCATCAATGCTATTGGCAGATGCATTGAAAATATCTTCACTGCACATGCGGATCAATTCACGTTCGATGGCTTGCGTACCAGCGAAAAAAGATTCCGAATCACCAGTTGTATGCACACCAATGTGGTTAGGATTTTGAACTAAGGTTGAGAGATAAGGAGCGTCATTTAACAAGCTGGACTCTAAAGGAAACACGCGCGTATCGAGATACGATGCCGGTAATCCCAAAATATTATGTTTGCGGTAGTCAATGTTCTGATCAAGCGCTTTGAAAATATGCGCATGCAAGGATTCTTTCGTTTCTTTTTCCCACATCTCCGGAATTTTTCTCAAAGAGAACAAGAAAACCTTACGAAAAAAATGATTTTGCGCAGGTTCTATACGGAAAATTGAAACTAAGATTGGTTTGGCTTCACCCTGTTGTCAGCAACTAAGAATCATAAAGTTTTGATGAAACCAGCACGAAATTGCGCAAGATCTTGGATCATCACACCTGCATATCGTTTACCGGCA
>JBMLQF010000117.1:0-10089 GCA_049241705.1 Fluviicola sp.
CCATATTACCATACGAATTAGATAGTTTGCGAAAGTGGCCACAGCTAGCAAGAACAATATATTTACCACGAGGCAAAAAACTAATCAGCTTTTTAATCTTATTTGGTGATTCTAAAATAATTGGAATAGCACCTTCCACTGGGGGTGGAGTTTCTACGGCACTAGACGTTTTAGTCTTTTTTGTAGAAGTTTTAGTTGCTGATTTAGGCGGCATTTTATGGTTATTTTTAAATAATAAATCAATTTATTCTACAAATGTTCAATAATATCTCGCCATTTACTACCGTTTTCACGGTTCCAAATCCATCCTATATTGTTTTTAATACTTCCAGGAATAGCGATGTTGTACCGAAAAAGCGCCTATTTGACAATTGGATATCTGCTATTTTTCGTCATTTCAACGTATGTTTTCGCTTCATGGTGGTGCTAGTGGTACGGCGGTGGATTGGGTATGCGGGTTTACATTGATTTCATGGCGATACTGTTTGTTCCCATCGTGTTTTTATTACAAACTACCCGCATACTCCTAAAAATCACCTGTGTTGGATTGATGTTGCTTAGCTCCTGGATGTATCAGGTGTATGAGTTTCAAATGGTAAACAACATTTTGCATTATGACAACATGAATTACGATCAATTCAAGTATGTGTTCATGAAGAGAGATTTGCGTTTTAGTTGGATGTTTCATTTGACTTATGATACATTGCCTCAAAACGCAAGAAAATTACCTTTTGAAGAAAGGTTTTCCGTGAATAATAAACCGCTTAAAACTACTTTAGATTCCTTCGATGGAAAAGATTTTAGGGATAATCCAATTATCTTTTTTTCATTGAAAAAACATGGTCTGGATACACTAGATACATATTTTGGAACCAAGCTGCAGCTTGAATTGCGCATTCTAACACCTACAAGTAATCCAAATTTTTTTATACAGTATTTTAGGAATGATACAGTTCTAAAGCAAGCGAATATTTATATGGGACCTAAAGTTCCGGAGGTAAATCAATGGACTAAATTGAAATTTGACCTTGACTCAAAGTTGAAATGCAATGAATTTGACTCATTGAGCATAATTTTCTTAGAAGGTGATAACATTACCCATGCAAAGGGATTAAAAGCTAGTTTCTATTCCTATAAATAGTCAGTTGATTGATAAATGTTCAATTAGATTATTATACCAAAAAAGATTCCTATTACACACTTCGAATGAAATAATTGAGTAACTTTTGTGTCGCTAAAACACCCGGAAACGACAACATGGAACTAAATGAATGAGCCATGAGTCGTAAAAAAGTTGTCATTATTGGTGGAGGATTCGCAGGTCTGAATCTCGCCAAGAAACTATCCAACAAAGCGTGTGACGTGATTCTGATCGATAAGCAAAATCACCACATGTTCCAGCCCTTATTCTATCAGATAGCCAGTTCTCGCTTGGAACCATCCAGTATCTCTTTTCCATTCAGGTCGATCTTTAAACGCAGCAAAAATGTCGATTATCGCTATGCTACCGTTGAGAACATTGATCCGGAATTAAATGTGGTTCACACTTCAATGGGAGAAATCCCTTTTGACGAATTGGTGATCGCAACTGGCTGTAAAACCAATTTCTTTCACAATGCCAATCTGGAAAAGTATTCCATGGCTATGAAGAGCACTCAACAAACAATTCACATACGGAATACCATACTCACTAAATTCGAGAAAATGCCATTTGCCTCACCGGAGGAACGCGAAGAACTCATGAACATCGTAATTGTTGGCGCGGGACCTACAGGAGTTGAATTATCCGGTGCTTTTGCTGAAATGAAACGAGTAGTACTTCCAAAAGATTATCCGCATGTTGATTTTTCCGATCTCAAAATCATTTTAATAGAACACAGCCCGAATCCGCTGAATGCCATGGGGCCAAAATCTCAGAAATACGCACGCTTGTATTTGGAACAACTCGGTGTAGATGTGCGCACTTCAACCGGAGTAACGGACTTTGATGGACATTTAGTCAAGTTGGACTCTGGAGAATCTATTCCTACTCAAACGGTGATTTGGTCGGCAGGTGTAACCGGTAATGTAATTGCAGGATTGGATCAAGCTACTTTGGTGCGACAACGCTATGTTGTGGATCGTACCTCGCGCGTTGAAGGATATGCCCACATTTATGCTATTGGCGACATTTCCTATATGGAAACTCCAAAGTATCCAAAAGGTCATCCACAATTGGCTAATGTAGCCATCAATCAAGGGAAATTGTTAGCGAAGAATTTTATGCGCAAATGGAAGGGTGAAGTGCAAACGGGTTTTGAATATGCGGATAAAGGCACGATGGCAACAATCGGTAAACACAAAGCGGTGGTAGAACTTCCTTTCGTTCAGTTTCAAGGATATTTTGCCTGGATCGTTTGGATGTCTTTGCACTTGATGTTGATCTTGAGTGCACGGAACAAGCTGACGATTTTCTTCAATTGGGCATGGAGTTATCTGACTGGTGATTCTTCATTGCGCTTGATCTTGCGCGATGAAAAAGACCGCAATGCACTAGGCAGCAATGATTGATCAATAACCGAGAATACCGAGCACGAATTTTTCGGAGAGTAATGCCTTTTGGTTCTTTGCCAGAAATTCCAGGTATTTGCCCTGTGCAGAAAGGTAACTGATCTCGCGTGCGTTGATCAGGAACAAAGAGCTTTCACCCAATTCGAACAATTGACGTTCTGCTTCTGCCAATTGTCGGTAGCGTTGTGCAATGGTGAATGCAGTGTTAGCCTGGTCATTCACAGTAAGCAATTCGTTGCGTACTTGTTGTTGTTTGGTGCTCAGATCACGTTGCTTTTGCGCTTGTTCCAAGGCCACATTCTCCAATTTGATATTGGTTATTTGTAGGGAGGATCGTTCTTTTCGCAAGAGAATTGGCATATACATCGTTGCTCCCCATTTGTAATTATTGATGGAGTAGTTGAAAGAAACCAAGTCTTGGGGAGTTTGTAGCAAGTTGTATTGCACATTGAACTGAGGTTTCAATTGTTCCAATTTCAATTTGCGTTCCAGTTGCAGGTCGCTTGTTTTGAGTCCATACCATTGCAGGATTGGGTGATTTTGTACCGAATCATTCACATTCAAACTTGGGGCTTCCAATGCCAATGGTGCAGGCACCACAATCGTGTCCAAACGAAGTGGAATTTTTCCTTGTTCCCACATATAGTTTTCCACTCCTAAACGCGCATTTTGCACATTCAAGCGGCGTTGGAAAATATCCAATTGTCGCAGATACAATTGTGCAGAAGCTTCCACTGTATCGATACTTGCTCGTTCACCAATGGCTGCGTTTGCTTTGCTTTGTTCATAGCGTAATTGAGCAAATCTGAAACCTTCTTCCGCTAATTGCAATTGCATGTACTGTTCTTGCCAATAGATGAATTGCTGCCCCGCTTCGTAAAGCAAGTCATTCAGTGCTAATTGGCGTTCCAGAATAGATTGATTGTAAGCGACACCAGCCCGTTTCAATTGCGTTCTACGTTCGTCGGTAAACATTCCGCGACCAATAGGAATATCAACCCCCACATAGGTCAGTCCGTCTTCAGGAACCACTTGTTCAGCATTTAGGTAAGTACCACGGTTCCAATCACCCATTACTTTGAAATCCCAGCCCAAACGTGTTGGGATCTTTAATCCACTGTTGATGGTACTGTAGTACGTTTTTCCCTCATAATACTTTTGATCGATTCCACCAAACAACACCGGATCGAATGCTCCTTTGGACATACGAACGATCTGTTCCGCCTGAGAAACATTGTTAGCTGCAATAAGTGCAACAGGGTGGTGTTCTCTTAGTTGCGCCAGATACTGATCAAGCGTGATCTCACGGATCGTATCTTGTGCTTTCAGCGAGAAAAAACTGAATCCTACGAGCAGTGTGCTTAGAACTGTCTTCATTTCTTTTCCTTGTTATCCGATTTGTCTTTTTTCGGCAGGTAATAGTTCGGTGGGAAACCGTTTATCTTACGCCACAATTCGTACCAGATCGGAACATCTTTCAATAAGGCCATACTGCGAACAGCAACACCCATGCGCAATGCTTTAGGCCATGGATGATCCTTAGGATCAGGTGCTACCAATACGCGGTATTTTCCATTCTGACTGACATAATTGTCTACAGCTATGATCTTTCCTCCGTAAGTTCCGTAGCTCACATTAGGCCATCCAGAGAATACAATTGCCGGCCAACCGTCGAATTGCAGGCGAACTTTTTCGCCCACATGGATCAATGGAAGATCAATTGGTTCCACAAAGATCTCTACACCCATGTCAGCGTAAGCAGGAACAATACTTACGATTGGCTTACCTTCTTTGATAGTTTCACCAACACCGTTTTGAAGCGCCTGTGAAATATATCCGTCTTGTGGAGCTGTGATGTAATAGTAACCGGCACGTATGCTGTAATTCGATACCTGGTTCTGCATTTTAGTTACAGTAGCTTCAACATCATAGAGTGCAGATAACGCACTAGCTTTTTCTGATTCGCTTTTAGCAATCTTATCACGGTAATCGGCATCGATACCATTCAGATCAGTAATGGCGTTTATCAATTCGTTTCTGGAAGTCCCGAGTTTATTCTCCAAGCTCACCACTTTGGCTTCCATCTCCTGAACTTTCAAGCGTTTGTTTTCCAGTTCGGTTAACGATTTCAATCCCTGTTTGTTCAATTCCAATGTCCGTTCGTACTGCTTTACAGCGATGTCCAATTGTTTTTCAGCAGCCTTGTAATCCATGGAGTCGCTGATCACCTTCAAACGTGTTTGCTTGATCTTGTTCTGAGCTTGAGATAACTTTACGATACGCGCATCGATCAATGCATCGATCTGCATGTCTAATGAGGATACTTTAGTCATGTACGATTGCGCGCTGCTTTCCTTGGCTTTCATCTGTTTCTCCGTACGCTGTACCAATTGCGGGTCCATGTAATCGGCCTTCACCTCTGAAATGTGAACGATCGTATCACCTTTCTTCACGAATTGGCCTTCTTGGACAAACCATTTTTCAATTCGTCCGGAAATCACGGCATGGATGGTTTGAGGACGATTGTTTGGCGATACAGCAGTAACATTTCCAATAGAAGTGATATTCTGTGTCCAGGGTAAGAACAAGATGATCACCAAGATAAGTGCAATCCATTTGAAGATGCGTTTGACCCTCTTAGGTTGTCGCAAGCGTTCAACTGCTTGAATAGATCTGTATGATTGAAACTTATTCATGTCTTAAAAGTTCATTGCGTTTAAAGAAAGTTCATTCCAAGTTCCGGAAAATGGAGCAGGACCGGTCACCACAACTGTCGTTTCCGGAAGTTGTTTCATAATCTGTTCAATGATTTCATTCAATGATTTGTGACTCAGTGCAAGACCATGCGTGGAAATAAATAATACTTCCGGTTTGTGTACGATGGCACGTGCAATTAAAATGCGTTCACGTTCTTCTTCGCTCAATAATTTATTGGCTTTGGTCAGGAATGTTTCGTATCCATCACTCATACGAGTAGGGAAATAATCCATACCTACAATTTCAAGTGCTTCACGCAAGTCGCTTGAAGTCAATTCCGGGCGACCCATCAATACGTTGTTTCGCAATGTTCCTTCAAACAAGTGTACACCTTTAGCAAACCAACCAATGCGTTCCAAATTTGCTGCGAGCTCACCGTTTTTCGGAATGTGGAAGTTCCAACGAGGTTTACGCGTTTCAGATACTGTCGGGTCAATGAATTGACGTAGGATCGTCGCTCCGTTTCGTTGATTCGTACAGTGCAGGAAAGTATGTTGCTTTTCTTCTATCGACACGAGTACACTGGCCTTTTCTCCGGCTGTTTCAATGATCTCGATCGGGAAGATCTGTTTATTGTTACTTGGCGCAGGTTCTTCAAAGGTCATTGGAAGATCTTGAACAACGCCTAATTTTTCCAAACTAGTCATCACATCATACAGATTTTCCAAAGTTTGGATCATCTTCTCTACGGCACCTAAAAGCAAAAGGATCAATACTTCCGCTGCAACGAATTGTCCCAAGTTCATCTGTTGGTCGATCACCAAGAATCCACCCAAGCCAAGCAATGAAGCAACGATCACCGATTTAATCGCAATCAGCCAAATGTATTGCTTCCATAAGATCCCGAAATGGCGCTCGCGACTGTGTAAATAATTCGTGGTGTGTTCATCCAGTTGTCGTAAATAATGTTGTCCGTTCGGTGTAAGTCTGAAACTCCAATCTGCGCGTGCAACTTCTTGCAGCCAATGGGCCGTTTTGTATTTATGAGAACTTTCCTCTAATGACGTTGTAAATCCGTGGCGAATAAAAGGTCGGAAAATCAGATAAAGCAGAACAACGAGAGCAATACTAAAACCGATGTAGAACGGATGGTAAAAGGATAAAACCAATAAACTGAAAACGATCTGCAAGGAAGCTGCGGAAAAGTCAAGCAAGACCTTACCGATACCTTTTTGAAGACTAATGATGTCGAAGAAGCGATTCATTAGTTCGCTTGGAATCTTTCCGGATACTGCCAGACGGTTCAATCGTGGAAAGCGATAAGCAAAGTCAAAGGAATACCTAACAAAGATGCGTTGTTGAATATTTTCCGTTAAACGCATTTGCATCATTTGTAAAGTCCCGGTAAGTACAACTCCCAAGATCACTAGGCAGACAAGTACCACCCAGGAAGTGGTAATTTGTCCCCCTTGAATGAAGTGAATGACAGATTGAATACCCAATGGCAAGCTCAATCCAAGCATTCCACTCAGGATGGCATAAATGTAAAGTTGAGAAACTGTGGCTTTATCGAGCGCCAGGAGTTCACCAAGTCGTTTCCAGGGAGATTTAGTTGCTTGTGCCATTTTTCTTAATAATGAGTTGATCGATAAGTTCAAAGTAAAATTCCATTGCAGAATCTTTATCCTCACATGTGTTCGTTAAACGAGGCAAATGTTCCGCAAAGAAGTGCTGTAAATGGGCCCCTTCTATGATTGTTGTTATCAACATTTGAGGATAGGGATAGTTCGGATCCAATTCGAGGATCCATTTGGATAATAGTGAAACAAGGTCTTTGTAATTTTCAAATGCCCCAACTTTATTCTGAGCATCAATTTCCTTCGTTAGGATCGCTTTGATCCCTTCGTTCTCAATGATCGCTTTGAGTTGTGCTTCGTTTGGAACGGTAACATGACCATTTTCATGACAAGGTTGAATAAGCAATTGCAATGCTTTCTTTAATTTTAATTCATTGTCATTCAATGTAATGGTCTCCATATTGATCTTTTGAAGCATCCAGCCCCAGTACCATGCATAAAGATACTTTAAAAACTGATGTTTGTTTTCAAAATAGCGGTATATCGTTGCTTCCGTTGAATTCATGCGTTGGGCCAGTTTCTTGAATGTGAACGCTTCATATCCTATTTCGTGAATAAGTTGTATCCCTTGCTGGTGAATGGTTTCACCCAACTTTGATTCTTGTGGGTCCTTGATGAAGTTCCCTGCCGGAATGTCAATTTTTAAATGAATCAACATAATTTGATAGTAATACTATTAATGTATATTGTTTTACACTCAACAAAGGTAGATTAACTTTTGTTTTTGCCAAGTGAAAAAATCTTAAAAAAAACAAGGATAATTTATCCGGGTGGTGACCGGTGAAAGGGCATAAACTGTATTTTCGCAGAAAACGATATCACATGATCCAACGCGTTCAAACGGTCTTTTTCTTTTTCGCGGCATTATTTGCGGCTGTTCCATTGTTGGGAACCGGACTCTTTACGATCAAGCACGATGAGGTAATTCGCAAGATGACCGTTTTTGGTGTTACTGAGCCAGGGAACAAAGACTTTTTCAGTAGAAATGACACTTGGATCTTATGCTTGGTGATCATCGCGTTGTTGGTGTTTGCCATTTTATCTTTTAAGCACCGCAAGCGTCAATTAACCCTTGCAGTTTTGGCCTTGGCCCTTCACGTACTTACAGCCGCTTGGATGGTGTTGGGAGCTTTTGTTGAAGCTAACGCCTGTGCAGATTGTGAACAAGTTTCAGTTGATTCATGTGGAATACCGTTCTTTATTTTTGTCTTAGGAGTAGTTCCGATCATTTTAGGAATACGCGGAAACCGAAAGGATCAAAAACTGATCGATTCGTTGGATCGCCTGCGTTAGACTTTTTATTTTAAGGGATAGCTTTTTTATGTGTCGAACACCTCAAGCGTTTCGTACCTTTGCACCCTCAATAGTACAGCATGAATTATTTGTCGGTAGAAAACCTGACCAAGTCTTTTGGTGATCGTGTCATCTTTAAAGATCTGACCTTTGGTATTGACCAAGGAGATAAAGTGGCGATTGTGGCGAAAAACGGCAATGGGAAAACTACCTTGCTGCGCTGCTTGATGAACTTGGAAACAATCGATTCCGGTCGCATTGTATACCGAAATGATATCCGTGTGGCTTTCATGCAGCAAACAGAGAATCTACAAGATGATCATACCATCTTAGAAGCGGTTTTTTCGCACGATTTGCCTGAATTGCAGATCGTAAAGCAGTACAACCAAGCCATGCGCGAAGGAAATGAAGAAGCGATTCATGCCTGTTACGATAAGTTGACCGAGCTGAATGCTTGGGACATGGAGGTGAAGGTGAATCAGATCTTATCCGTATTGAAATTGGACAACACCGATCTGCTTGTTGGCAGCTTGTCTGGTGGACAAAAAAAACGCGTCGCATTGGCTCAAGTGCTGGTTGCAGAAGCTGACTTCTTGATCTTGGACGAGCCGACCAACCACCTTGATCTAGACATGATCGAATGGCTGGAGGAATACCTTTCCAAATCAAAGTCAACCATTTTGATGGTAACGCACGACCGCTATTTCCTGGAAGTTGTTTGTGATACGATCTTTGAATTAGAGGATCAAACCATTTACAAGTACAAAGGTAATTTCTCGTATTACCTGGAGAAAAAGGCAGAACGTCAGGAGCAATTGCAGTCGACCATCGATAAAGCACGAAATACCTTTAAAAAGGAATTGGAGTGGATCCGTCGTCAACCAAAAGCCCGAGGGACAAAGCAAAAAGCGCGGATCGACAATTTTCAGGATGTAAAGAAAGTGGCAAGTCAGCGTATAGATGACGATGAGATAGATATTCCGGTGAAAATGGAGCGTTTGGGTTCCAAGATCCTGGAATTGCACAAGATCAGCAAGGCTTATGGCGAAAAAGTCATCCTAGACAATTTCTCGTATAACTTCCAGCGTAAAGAGCGTTTGGGCATCGTAGGAAATAACGGTACAGGTAAGTCTACTTTTTTGAATGTCATTCAAGGCAGAGAAGAAGTGGACAAAGGAAAAGTTGTTACCGGTGAAACTGTAGTTTTCGGATATTACAGTCAGGAATTGATCAAAGTGGATGAAGACAAAAAAGTGATCGATGTGATCCGTGATATTGCCGAATTCATTCCTTTAGAAAAAGGGCGTCAACTTTCTGCTGCTCAGTTCCTAGAGAAGTTTTTGTTTCCGCGAAGTATGCACTACAATTACGTGTATAAATTGAGTGGAGGAGAAAAGCGACGTTTGAAATTGATGACGGTTTTGATGGCCAATCCAAATTTCTTGATCCTCGATGAGCCAACAAACGACTTGGATATCTTTGTGATGGGTGTGTTGGAAGATTACCTACGTACGTTTGAAGGATGTTTGATCGTTGTTTCACACGACCGTTATTTCATGGATAAAATGGTGGATCATTTGTTTGTTTTCGAAGGTCAAGGAGCTATCAAGGACATCATTGGAAATTATACCGAGTATAGAAAACAAACTGCTGCGGACTATAAAAAAGAGAAGATGGCCGCGAGAGATCCGGAACCGATTAAAGAAGTAAAGGTCACGCAAATTGCTTCCGCTCCGGCAGAAAAGCGCAAATTGAGCTTCAAGGAAAAACACGAATTTGACCAATTGGAAAAGGATCTAGAGCAATTGGAAGCGGAAAAAGAAAAGTATACGGCTGTCCTTTCCTCTGGAGAAGCTACGAATGAAGAATTGATGCTTGCCGGACAAGAATTGGCCAAGATCGTTGCGCAGAT
>JBMLQF010000118.1:0-5636 GCA_049241705.1 Fluviicola sp.
TGGGATTGTATAGGCTGTATTTACACAAGAAGCATTCACCGGTAATGTGTTTGCAGGCAATGTGGCATTTGCACAAAGATCGGCTTGAGAAAATGTCGTGAATGAAACTGTAAACAACAAAATTCCGAGTAGTATAGATGTCTTCATATTATTTACAATTTGTGATTGATATTGAGACCATTTCTCCTTCTTTGTAATCGTCAGTATAAAAACAAGAGACGGTAAAACCATTATTGGTGAACCAATTGGTAAATGATACTTCCTGAATTTGACTAGGATCGTAAATTGCTAAGAAAACATGCGTGTTTCTATCCATTCGGCAGGTTCTCATTCCTGACATATGTTGGAAATGTTCCGTTATCGCCATTTCCTGATCTGGATCTATAGATTGTTCAATGACGATCTTGGTATATGTCATCTGAGATTCCAATTGAAAACTATAGAATAGGGGTAGGACGAACAGAATAAATAGCAGTCGTTTCATGTGTTACAAGTTTAGTCCGAGTATAAAACTAGTTTTTGTAATTAAAAAGCGGTGCTGGAATGAATATTGCATAGGTTTCGTCGATTATTACTAAGTGTTCGTCGAACAAAACGATTTAGTAAAATCTAAGTCAGCTTGTCTTCCTCCAAGATCTTGATGAAGTGAAAGCCTCGTGGTGCATAACCCTGATTGTAATAAAAACGATGCGCTTTGAAATTGTTGCTATAAGCATCTAATACCATGATGTGACATCCGAGTTCTTGTGCTTTTTGCTCCAGATATTCTTGCATCAATTTCCCGGCTCCTGTTCCTCGAGCACTGGCTTTTACAACGACATTGTCCAGTTCCAAATAAGGCCCACACCACATTTTTGTTCCTAACCAATATCCACTTATTGCAATACACTCATCACTTTGCATGACTGCAATTTGTCCGTAGTTGTTGCCCAACATTTGATCCAATAACTGTCCGTAATATTCTGGAGTTAAATTGGGGTACAATTCCTTAAGCACGTTAATGTGTGCTAACATTTCTCCTTTGGTCTTTAATTCTACAACGATCATAACCGGTGTGCTTATAAGTGCGTTTTGAATAATTCGTAAATGCGTCTGTATTCATCTACCCAAGCTGGTGTGTATTGAAATCCATGTGCTTCCGTAGGATAGATAGATAAGTTGAAGGTCGTTTTTCCTAATTCGATAAAGCGCTGATTTAAACGAACAATATCCTGAAATTGTACGTTGTCGTCTACAACTCCGTGCAACATCAAGAGCGGTTTTCTCAGACCTTCTGCATAATAGATCGGACTACTTCGACGGTAAGCCAAAGTATCAGTTCCCGGGTAATTCAGTATGTTACTCGTGTACTCGTGGTTGTAATGTGCCCAATCAGTTACTGAACGTAGGGCTGCCCCACAAGCAAAAGCATCTGGAGTTTTCAGCAAGCCCATCAAGGTGATAAAGCCTCCGTATGATCCGCCATAAATACCAATCTTGTTCGGGTCTATGCCATATTTTTTCACGATCCAATCTTTTGCATCCAAGTAATCCTCCAGATCCTTTCCTCCCATGTTTCGGTAGATCCCCGTTCTCCAGTCTCTACCATATCCTTCACTGGCGCGGTAATCCAGGTCTAGTACCGTATAACCTTCCGCGACCAATTTTTGGTGGAACAACATTTCGCGGTGGTAATGACTCCAGTAGTGATGCGCATTTTGTAAATAACCAGCTCCGTGAACAAAAAACACAGCTTTTCCATTCGGGTTGACTGGTCGGTAAACACGTCCATAAGCCACTTTACCATCTCTGGTTGGGATCTGAACGATCTCCGGAGCTACAAGTTTGAGTGCTTGGTATTCTTTTGAATAACTAAATGTTACACGGTTCTTTTTGGCAAATTCTGCGTTCGCTGCCACATACAATTCCCAAGGCTCCAACGGAGTAGAGTAGCGTAAAGCCCATGTCTTTTCGTCTGGTGATAAAGTCCATTCAATACCGAAATTACCTGCGAAAAGTGAAGTGAGTTTACCCGTTGCAATTTCCAAACGATATCCATTTTTCACTCCTGGGTGAACTTTGTTGGCAATCAAGTAGAAGGATTTACGGTCTTTGGATATTTGCACTTCCTGAACTTCCCAGTTTCCACTGGTCAAGGCCTTACGTTGCTTGGTCTCAAAAGAAAAGGTGTAAAGATGTGAATAGCCACTTTCTTCACTCTGGAAATAACACGTTTTTTCGTCTAACCAGCCCAAAACGCCCGGTGTATCATCCCATTCTGTTATGCCCGGTCCGGCAATCCACGCTTCGTCGTATTGATGATCCACCAAAACGAACTTTCCGGTCATGAGATCTAACTGAACGATCCAACGATCTTTATTGTCATAAGTGCGTAAATCGACTAAAGCCTTTCCGGTTCTATCATGCGGAATAACAGCAGGTATGGCAAGTGGGCGATTTTGTTCGAAACTCGTTTCAGTGCGACCGTATTCTTTGAAATAGGCTGGAATCTTTCGGATGTCCGGCAGGTCGTCGAAATTGACAAAATACAATGAATCGTTGATCAGATCCAAGATGCCTAGGCGACATGCTGGCTCTTCGTTTCCTACTTTCGGACGCGCATTTTCGGATTTGGTAACACCGTTTTCAGTCACGTAATTGCCGTAAACGGTGGGAGGTGTTTCTGCTTGTTTCTGTAAAACAACTATTGCATAATCTCCGGAAGCAGATAAGGTGATGGAAAAGATGGATTCATTCTCTTCCTTTTGAATGATACACGGTGTGTAGTATTTAGCACGTTGATCTCTCTGAAATGCGCGTTTGGTATCTTGCTCTACAAAATAGGGGAACAACTCGCGCTGCTGTTGTTGCATCGGTGTTAGTGCTGGTTTCGTCGTGCTCGTGCGTTTACTAATCTTAGTTACTTGTTTGATGCCGCCTGCAAAGGGATCGTGCACGTACAGATCATCATTCATCATGAAGCTTACAAGTCCCGTTTGGGAGGTGACTTGCAAAGAATGTATCCCTGAAGCTGCTGCAAACAGCACAACTTTCTTCTTGGTTTTGAGATTGTATGAAATTAGATTTCCTCCTTCGATTCCATAGAAAATGCCATTGTAGACTGAAGAATAAATTCCACAAGGTGCCATATTCGGCAATTCCTGTTTGGAAATAGGGGCGATCTTTCCGGTGCTCAATTCGTAGCGATAAGGAACGAAATCGGGTTTATTCTCCGGATTCCAATCAAAGACAAGGTATTTACCATCGATTGTCCATTGTGGATTTCTAGGTGAATATCCAGTAAATCCTTCTCCTTTCATGATCTCCTCTAATTTGATCTCTTGACCATAAAGGATGCTTGTGAACGAAATAATTGCAAACGATAAAATCCAGTTGCGTCTCATAAAACTTTGATTGAAGTCTAAAATTAATGGATTCCGCTTAGATGGTGATGCATCAAACAGCTTTCGGATTATTTTTGTTGTATGAGATGGCTTGGCTTAATATGGATGATTCCTGTTCTGGGGTATGGACAATTTTCCGGAAACACAACACCTACTTACGATGAATTGATCCAAATCTATAAACAATGGGATGCCGATCATAAGGAGATCGAATGTTATGTTGCGGGGAAATCGGATACCGACAAACCGTTGTATGTCTGCTTCATCAATGGTGCGAGGGATTCTATTGCTACCTTTTCACAAGCCAAAGAGCGCACGGTAATTTTGATCAATAACGCCATTCATCCGGGAGAGCCCGATGGTGTGAACGCTTGTTTGTTGTGGATTCAAAACTGGTTGGCAAATGGAAAGTCAACAAAAGAACTTCCACTTATCGCAATCGTTCCCGCTTATAATGTTGGAGGAATGTTCAATCGTTCAGGAACGTCTCGTGCCAATCAGAATGGACCGGAGGAGTATGGATTTAGAGGAAATGCGCAGAATTTGGATCTCAACCGCGATTTGATCAAAATGGACGCGCCGAATTCTTGGACATTGATCCGTTTGTTCCGCGAATTGGAACCGGATGTGTTTGTAGATACACATGTGTCAAATGGTGCGGATTACCAATACACACTGACCTTGATTCATAGCATGCGTGAGCGTATGGACGTGGGTTTGAGCCAATTGATGGATGCGTCCTATTTTCCTGAGATGAACAAATACCTGAAAAAGAAGCAATGGGATTGGGCGCCATATGTGGAAACTAAGGCAGAAATTCCAGATTCAGGATTGGTCGCTTTTAACGATCTGCCACGCTATGCACAAGGCTATGGAACATTACTTCATACACTTGCTGTGACGGTAGAAACACATATGCTCAAAGCTTTTCCAGATCGCGTGCGTGCTACATTGGATTATTTGACATTTTTGATCGACTGGACCGGAAAGCATGCCGCGGAATTAGAATCGGTTAGGAGTAAAGCCATTGCCAAGGCCAAAGAAAACGATTACTACAAGTTCAATTATACACTAAGTGATTCCTGGGAACCGATTGAATTCAAAGGGTATCAAGCAACCTACAAACCAAGTGAAGTGACTGGCCTGAATCGCTTGTGTTACGATCGATCAAAACCTTGGAAAGGCAAGGTCCCATACTATTGTTATCATCAAGCGCAAGACTCAGTTCGCATTCCCAGAGCCTACGTAGTTTCATTGGAAGCAACAGAGGTGATAGATCGATTAAAGCAAAATGGGGTAGAATTCGAAGTGCTTCGACGCGATACACTGTTTTTGACTTCACTGCGTTTGACACATTACGAAAATGGAAACAAACCATACGAGGGGCATTTCTTGCATCGCAACATGCGTATCCAAGAGCAAGTTGATACACTGGTTCTGCCAGCTGGATCTATCTTGATCCGCACCGATCAAGATCTGCGAAATTTTATCGTTAGTGTGTTGGAGCCAGCAACAGAGGACAGTTATTTTGCCTGGAATTTCATGGATGGATATTTACAGCAAAAGGAATATTTCTCTCCTTACGTTTTCGAGGATTATGCCGCCGATCTATTGCGAAAAGATGCGCAGTTGAAAGCCGAATTCGAAGCGAAACGGGCTGCAGATGAGAACTTTGCTAAAGATGCATGGCAACAGTTATTTTTTATCTATCAACGCAGTCCTTTGTTTGAAGAACATACGTTCATGCGTCTTCCTGTATATAAAATGTACTAACGGTTACATTTTTCACAATTTAGGAGTTCCTGTTTCCGACTAAATAAACTAAATCGATTTAAAATAATTGTCTTAGATTTGATATGCTAAACAATTAGTATGAAACGAATTTTAGGATTACTCCTTTTATCAGCAAGCCCGCTGATGACTCATGCCCAACAAGATACCGTATGGGTCCAAACTTATACCTTCGATACTATCGTTACTAGACGCGCGAATTTTACTTTTCCGCAAGAATTGGATACTATGCGTTTTGAGAAAGTATTGATGTATTACAAATTGAAATGTAGTCCCTTAACAACCTGGGATCAATACAATTGCGGTGAGTGGGATTATTTGACTTATACGCGTGTGTTTGAACATACAGGAGTCTTTGATTCAGTTCGTGTAGATGGGTCACGTTACAAGATCAACACCTTGTCACCAGCAACATATAGTTATGCACAGAACACGTATTTCGATCAGCGTTGGAGTGCAGTT
>JBMLQF010000119.1:0-24418 GCA_049241705.1 Fluviicola sp.
AGTGAATTATCTTGTTAATCGTCGGCTTTTCTCAGTTGCACATACCAAATTCCATAAAGCACGAGCCCCTACGTTTGCGTCCCAGTCACCGCTTGGTCCCGGAGCAACTTCATTCAGGTCGAATCCTACGATCTCTTTACCTGCTTCGATCACTTGGAAAAACAAATAAGCGATTTGCTCCAACTCAAAGCCACCGGCAACAGGAGTTCCTGTATGCGGGCATAAAGAAGGGTGTAAGCCATCAATATCGAACGAAATGTAAACGCGTTGTGGCAATTCACGGATGATTGAATCGACGATTGATTTCCAATTCTCTCCTTCAAATTGTCGGCGTTTAATTTCCCAATCGAAGAATGTTGTGATTTTTGAATGTGTATTACTCAATTGGACTTCAGAAGCTGCCACATCACGAATGCCTACTTGAACTAATTTCTCGAGATTATCGCAGTGGTGCACTACATTGTGCATGATCGATGCGTGTGATTCTTGAAATCCTTCGTAGGCATCTCGTAAATCTGCATGTGCGTCAATTTGCAGAATTCCAAATGGTTGACCTAAGTCATTTAAAGCTTCGATCAGTCCAAATGGTGTGCTGTGTTCGCCTCCTAAAACGGCTACGATCTTTCCTTCCTTTAAAAGGGCGGAAGCGCGTTCCTTGAGAGATTTACGCAAGGCTTCGGATGTAGCGTTGATGCGTTGAACCACTTCCTGAAAAGAAGAGTCCTCTGTCAATGTACCACCTTGTTCCAAAAAATCGATATACGAAACTGCATCTACACACAATTCATCGTTGATGCGCTTCATTTCTTCGGAGATCGGGGTCATGAAAACCTTGGTGTTCCATGCTTCCGGTAACTGTGGATGATAAAAATCCAACTGTGTGGAAGCATCCAAAATTATCTGCGGACCTTCACTCGTTCCTTTCCCATAAGAAGCCGTAGCATCCCATGGAACGGGAATGATCACCAGATCAGCTTCTTGTTCTGCAACTGGAAAACCAAAGATGTTTCCGTTCGCAATACCTACACCATTCGGATCGAAACCAGAATTATTTGCCATTGATCAATGCTTTCACAAAGTTAGGTAACGCAAAACTTGCATGGTGGATATCTGCATTGTAATAACGCAATCCTTTTGTGCTTACGAAATTGTCGATCGCTTCCGTTTCCTGAACTAATTTCGGATGACGACCATCTTTCAATCCGTATTGGAAACTCCACATTCCCGTTGGGTAAGTAGGAACGTAGAACAAAGAAACAGGTGCGTTCTCTTTTCCGAAGATATGTTGCAAGGTCACGTTCAATTCAGTAAACGCATGTTCGTTGAATTTTGGCGATTCACCTTGTGCAACAAGAATTCCACCTGGTTTCAAAGCGTTATAACAGTTGCGGTAAAATTCAACTGAGAATAAACCTTCAGCCGGACCAACAGGATCTGAACCGTCAACAATAATGATATCATATGCTTCTGCAGCCGCTTGTTTGATGTGTGCAATTCCATCTCCAACGATCAAATCCAATTTCGGATTGTCGAATGCCGCAGCAATACTTGGTAAATGTTCTTTACACGCTTTGATCACTTCACCGTCGATCTCAACCATGGTTACCTTCTCAACGCCATCGTGACGCAAGATCTCACGAACAGTTCCACCGTCACCACCACCGATCACCAAAATGTTCTTCGCATTTCCGTGAGTGAAAAGAGCAGGGTGGGAGATCATTTCATGGTAATGGAATTCATCCGCTTCAGTTGTCATGAACATATCGTCCAAAGTCAACATTTTTCCATATTTCGGAGATTCCAAAATGCGCACGCGTTGGAAAGGTGATTGTACATCGTAGAACACTTCACCGGTATAGCGTAAAGAAAGTGCTTGGTTCTCGTCTTTATCTGTAAACCATACGTTTCGGGTATACATTTCTGGATTTACCCACTCGGCAGCTTTAGTGCGCATTGAAGAAAGATCTATATCCAAACGCGTCAACAGGTTTACTGCTCCGCGCTTCATTTCCAACGCAGAATAGTTCTTCGCGCCAAACTGTTCTTTCAAGTAATCAAAAGAAATCCATGCATCCATTTCTCCACAAGTGAACAAGTCAACTGCAGCGTAACCGTACTCCGGCCACGTATGAATGGCTAAATGGCTTTCCTGAATAACTACCACACCTGAAACACCATAGGGTGAAAAGTGGTGGAAAGTAGAATTAATCACAGTTGCACCTGCCTTCAAAGCTGCGTCTACCATGTCGCGCTCGATAGAAGATACATCATTCATAATGTGCGGATCGCACCCCATAAACTCAACGAGAATATGGTTCCCCAATGCATTACTCATTTGCCTTAAACGTATAAATTATAAAAATGAGGGGCAAAGGTACTCTATTTGAATGGTTTTAACAGGCTTTCGCGAAAAATTAATGTAAAAATTAAGTGACCTGAGTTACGCTCGGAATTACTCCCAATTCAAATCTTCATTCTTGCGCAATATATCCCACGTGTGATCAGCCAGTAATCGAACTTCAGCTACGAATGTAAATTGTTTGCCAGAGCGGCCCCATTGTTCCGGTGCGATCAAAGAAAGCAATTGGTCTCCACTGTCTTTTTCATATAAAAAATAAACATGGTTGATAAGGGGTTCAAAGCGCATTTCAGCACCATAGATTCGTTCGGAAATCGTCTTGCGTGCCTGTAATTTTTTGGCTTGTTCGGCTAACAGTTGCATCTGCTCATAGATCTGATGCAATTGCATATCTGTTTGGTGCTCCATGGCACTCAAAGCACGACCTTTCAGTTTTCCCTGATCCTCCGGTTTTACGAGTGCACTACCTGTGTGATGCGCATACGGTAAACTACCCGGAGTCTCGGTGATTTTGTCCTTATCAATTGGATTCTGAAATTCTTCTTTGCTCATATTTCTGAAACAGTCTTACAGCGGATTTGTTGTTGAATTTCGCTATTTTTCTAATAATTCCAACATCCAATTCGAAATTCGGTTGATAACGAACATGGAAGCTTCTAAATGAGGATGATGCCCACATCCTGGAATGATTTCGGTTTGTACCTTGGATCCGATGACTTGAATAGAATCCAGTTGCTCGGCTGTTCCATACTGGTCGTTTTCACCTTGCAGAGCCAATACTGGACAAGCAATGGTTTTAATCTCCTCGCGGATGTCCCAAGATTTGAAATCCGGGTGTCGCCAGGTGTCTGCCCAAGCGAAGAATAAGTCACGGGTTTTATCTCCGTGAATTTTATAGAGGCCGTCTAGTTTTCCAGCCTCGAAAGCTTTAGCGGCCGGCTCAATACCTGCTAACGTTTCGGTTTCTACAAAAGTGTGTGCTGCCATGGTTGCAATACCCAGACAATGTTTTGGTTGCTTGGATGCATGGATCAACGCGATGCTACCTCCGTCACTATGTCCGATCAGTATGTATGGAGCAATCCCTCCCAGAATTTCTTGAATGACTATTTCTGTTTCCAACGTGTATTCATGCAGATAGTCCGTTGATCTGGGAGCAATCAGCTTACTAGACTGGCCGTGACCGGTGCGTTCAATGATCAAACCGGGTAGTTGTAATGCATCACACAAGTGAAGCGGAAAGGATTTCCATTGCGGAATACTACCCAGTGCTTCGTGTAGAAAGATCACGGTTGGTCTTTTCTCATCAAACCGACATGAAAGTATCCTGGAAACATGGATCTCTCTGTCGGGAAAATGTAAGGTCTTTTCCATGGGAATAAAAAAAGGGAAATCAAATGACTTCCCTTTAATTGAATATCAGTTGAAATTAGTTCTTTACACGCTCAACATAAAGTCCAGTACGGGTATCCACTTTGATAGTTTCTCCCATGTCGATGAACAATGGTACGCGAACTTCTGCACCTGTAGCCAAAGTTGCAGGCTTCATTGTGTTTGTTGCTGTATCTCCTTTGATTCCTGGTTCTGTATAAGAAACTTCAGATACAATGTACATTGGCAACTCCACAACTAGAGGAACTTCGTCATTTGCATCATATAAAATGTTACAAGTCATACCCTCCATCAAGAAAGCAGGTTTTTCGATCATTTTTGCTGGGATCGGAACTTGTTCGAATGATTCGTTGTTCATGAAGATGTAATCATTCCCTTCTTGATACAAATATTGGTATTCTCTGTTCTCAACGCGAACAACGTCAATCTTATGTCCTGCAGAAAACGTGTTGTCGATCACTTTTCCTGTTTCAACATTGCGCAATTTCGTGCGCACGAATGCTGGACCTTTACCAGGTTTTACGTGTTGAAATTCAATAATTTGACAAATCTTGTCGTTGTGCTTAATACACAGGCCGTTGCGAATATCTGCTGTGGTTGCCATTCCGATAAATTTTATTTTGTGATGCAAATATAACCAATTTTCGTTGGGTTAAAATCACCTTTTTTAACGCATGAGGGGCAAAATCAACGTAGGAATAATGTACCTTTGTGTTCGATATGGCAAAGATACCTTTGTTTTTAAGTGATGTGGCCGGCTCTGAGATCTTATTGATCTTGGTGTTTATTTTGATTTTCTTTGGATCAAAAAGCATTCCGGGTATCGCGAGAACAATGGGTAGAACCATTCGTCAGATCAAAGAGGCATCAGAAGAAGTGCAAAATGAGATCCGCAAATCAGGAGATGGGATCAAACAAGATTTTCATTTGCAAAAAATGGTCGATGAAACGGTGGAGGATATCGAAAAGCCATTCCGCGAACAAGCCGAGATCATCGATCGATCAGTTAGCCCGAATGGTGTTTCCTTTGAACCGCCTCCGGTTTTTAACAATCCAATGAGCCAGCCTTCAACTCCGAATCGCCCGTTAGATCAATTACACGACGAACCGGAAGTTTCAGAAAGAGAGAAAGAATAAAAAAGGGAGTCTATTTGGACTCCCTTTTATTTTAATTCGATAGATTATTCTTCTTCGCCTTCATGTTCTTCGTGCTCAACAGCTTTGAAATCTTTTCGGATCTCTGGGTGAGCGATCTCACCACCTGAAGTTCCTACTTCGCGAGCGAAATAGGTCGCCAAGACACCAACCAATAATACCACGATCGAAGCAACCAAGGCCATTGATTTCTTTTTCCATTCCAAGAACAAAGCGATCAATGAAAGTCCGATCAATCCCCACATGAAAGGCATTAAAGCCTCAGCTTTTTCTTCGTGTTCTTCGATCAAATGATGTGTTTTTTCACTAGCTGCTTCTAATTGATCAGTAGGACAATCACAACTTGCACCACAGGTGCTAGCAGGCAAATGTTCAACGATCTCTTCAGCTCCTTCACCGGTCGAAAAAGATGGAATGGCAGTTAAACCGGCTATCAGGAATAACAATAGACCAATCCTGCGGGATACAGACGATTTTGAAAGGATCCCAATAAGCATCACAATGATTCCCAAGATCAAACCAATGATCGGGAAGTGATTGATAATTAAGTGCGAGTGTGCAGCATTCATAATACAATGTTTTTTTGTGAAGTTACCATGAAAATCAAAACTTCGATATCTGGATTTCCTTTTCGATGAACATCGAATGGTTGATATCGGTTAACTATCCAGAAGTTCTGCCAATTGTTCTCCAACCAAACTTCCGATGGCTACACCCATGCCACCCATACGTACGCCAATTCCAACATGCTTACTAAAACGCTCGATCAAAGGCTTTTTTTCATTTCCTACTCCCATGATACCTGACCAGTTGTAATCGATTTTGTGCGGTTTTCCGGGTATGATCACTTCATTTAAGAGCTTGTGCAAAGCTCCTTGAATTTGTTCTGTTGTCGCGAATTCTGTGGTAGTTTCCCCTGAGAAATCTAAGTTTCGTCCTCCACCTAACAAAATGCGATTTCCAATTCCGCGGAAGTAATAATAACCCTTGTCATAATGGAAAGTTCCGGGAAGTTCAAATCCTTCAATGGGACTAGTTACAAGCACTTGCGCGCGAGCAGGTTGAATGCGTTCATCTTTCAATAATTCTTTTGCAAAACCATTTACGGTCACCGCTACTTTCGCTGATTGCAATTCTCCGAAGTTCGTTTCTAAAGTGACACCGTGTTGATGTGTTTCCAAAGCTTTCACTTCTATTCCGTATAAGCATGTGATCTTATTTTGAGCCAATAAAAGATTGGATTGCAATAGTAAATTCCCTGTATTCAATTCTCCTTCCAATCGGTTGAAATAAGCAGTGTTAATTTGCTGAAATCCAATTTTATGAATAGTGTTCACGTCCTCGGAGTAGCAATTGTCTTGACCGGTAATGCGTTTGATCTCGTTATTGAAGTAAGCAAGTTGATCAGAATGGGTTTGTTTTTCCCCAGCATGAGAATTATGCAATAGATCCCAAGATCCTCTGATCTTTAAATCCAAAACCTTAGGGTCGAAACGTTCTTGCAAGCGCTTTAAACCTCTCCAACGTAAGTCAACGGTATCCCAAACTGTCTGAGGATCCATTTTGTTGAGATCGTCTGCAAGTTCTGTTACCGATCCAAAACAAGCGAACCCAGCATTCTTGGTACTTGCGCCTGTTGGTAAGTAACCACGTTCAAGCAATACAATGCGCGCATTGGGGTGTTTTTCTCGTAAAGAAATGGCACAAGCAATTCCAACTATTCCACCACCGATCACCAGAAAATCAATTCCTTCTGTGACAGACACTTTTTCCCAGAAACTTAGGTCTTTAAATTGTAGCATTTACAAGTGATTTACTGGATTATTTTTGAGATATTTGTAGAATTTGTTAACGAAGTTAAACCAAATTTGTAACTGGTTGTACAGACAACGGTTTTAAGTACGAAATATGAGATTTCTTTTCACACTCCTGACTTTCCTTTTGGTATCCATTGCTGCCTATTCGCAAGAAATGGTGGATATGGTTGTGATCACCAAAGATTACAAGACAGATAAAAAAGACGGTGGGGCCACTGTTAAAGTATATGACGGGGCAACTGTTGTTCAGACATTTGTTTCACCTTCCAACGGAAAAGTCACCTTCCAATTACCAGCTGGTAAGGTGTATAAATTGGAGATTTCGAAAGCCGGAAAAGTTACACGTTACGCGAATGTGAACTTGAAAGGGGTAACTACAGAAGCAATTCAAGGTGCAGGTAATGTGCAATCTCCTGAGATTTCGGTAGGCTTGTTTGAGGAATTACCAGGAGTAGATTATTCCTACGTGAAATCGAATCCGTTTACAGAGTTTTATTTTGAATCAGGAAATCCACAGTTGCAATACGATGATATTGTAGCAGGTCGCATGAAAAACAAGATCGATAAGATCATTGCCGATTCCGAGAAACAAAAAGGAGCTGCAGATGCACAATACAACGAAGCCATCAAAAATGCAGACGCACTTTACAACCAAAAGAAATACGAAGAAGCTTTAAAACAATACGAGGCGGCGAGTGCTTTAAAACCAACCGAGAAATACCCAGCTGATCGCATTGTTGAAATTGACGGTATCATCAAGGCTCAGAAAAATGCCAATGCTGCCAATGCGCAAATTGAGGAAGATTACAAGAATTTGATCAATGCCGCGAATACCTTGCGCGATCAGAAAAAATATGAAGAGGCTATCGCGAAGTACAACGAAGCCTTGACTAAAAAGCAAGAACAGTATCCAAAGGATGAGATCGTGAAATGTCAGACTGCCATGGCGAACGCCAAAAAAGAGGCGGAGAATCAGGCAAAGTATGATCAGGCCATGAAAGATGCCAACGGGTTCTATACGCAAAAGAGCTGGATGGCAGCTAAAGATAAATTCAAAGAGGCCTTGAAGTTCAAACCAAATGATCCGGTTGCGACAGCTAAGTTGGCTGAGATTGACGGGAAATTGAATGAACAAAAAGCTGAACAGGATAAGAAAAAGAAATTCGACGAGACTGTAGCTGCGGCCGATGCTTTGTTTGGTCAAGAAAAATGGGTAGATGCCAAAGCAAAATACCAAGAGGCACTGACAATGAATTCTGCCGCGACATATCCGATTGATAAGATCAAAGAATGTGATACAAAGCTTGGTGAAATTGAAAAAGAAAAAGCGAAACAAGCGCAGATCGAGAAGTTGTTAGCAGAAGGAAATACAGCTTTTGCAGCAAATCAATTACCAGCAGCTAAAACGAAGTTCCAAGAAGTGCTAAAGCTTGATGATAAAAATGCTACGGCTCTAGCGAAAATTGCTGAAGTTGATGCCAAGATAGCAGATGAAAAAGCAAATGCGGAAAAGATTGCGCAAGCAAAATCTTTGGTAACAGAAGGTGATGCTTTGGCAAAGGCTGGAAAGAATCCAGAAGCGAAAGCGAAATATGAAGCTGCCCAAGCGATTCGTGAAGACGCTGCTGTTAAAGCGAAGATTGATGCGATCGATGCGCTAATTGCAGCGGCTGCTCAAAAAGCAGAACAAAAAGCAAAATTTGATAAAGCGATCCAAGAAGGAGATGCCGCGTTGGCCGCAAACGATCTTACAGGTGCAAAAGCGAAGTATACCGAAGCTCAAACTTTGGACCCAGCTTCAACTGTTCCAAAGGCAAAGATTGCTGAAGTGGATAAGCGAATTGCTGCTGACCAGGCTGCTGCTGATAAACAAAAGAAATATTCCGAGGCTTATCAAAAGGGGATGGATGCGGTGAACGCCAAAGATTATCCTGTGGCGAAAGCAAAATTCTTGGAAGCGATCGCTGCCGACAATACCAAGCAGGAGGCAAAAGATCGTTTAGCAGAAGTAGATAAGATCATTGCTGATAATGCTGCAGCAGCAGCTAATCAAGCAAAATACGAAGCGGCAATGAAAGCAGGTGACGATTTAGCCAAGACTGCAAAATACGCTGAGGCAAAAGCGAAGTATACAGAAGCACAGAAATTAGATCCTGCACAAACGGCTCCGGCTGCCAAGATCCAGGAAATGGACGCTGCATTGGCAAATGCAGATAAGGCAAAACAAGTCACTCAATTGATCACTGAGGCAAGTGCAGCGATCTCTAAAAAGGATGCTGCTACAGCTAAAGCGAAATTAAATCAAGCTGCAGGTTTGGACCCCGGAAACGCTCAGGTGACAGCGAAACAGCAAGAATTAGCTGCTTTAGAAGCTAGTTTGGCCAATGAAGCTGCTAAAAAAGCGCAATTCGATGCCTTGAAAAAAGAAGGAATGGATTTAGCTGCGAGCGGTGAATGGGCAGCGGCAAAAGATAAGTTGACCCAAGCAAAAGCATTACAAGCCGATGCAGAAATCGCTAAGAAATTAGCAGAGGTTGACAAAAAGATTGCTGAAGCTAGTGCGGCAGCTCAAAACAAAGTGAAGTACGACGCAGCAATGAGCGATGCTGCAAACCTGCAAGCGTCTGGGAAATTGACTGAGGCAAAAACAAAATATCAAGAGGCATCCAAATTGGATCCTGCGCAAACGTTGCCAATTGAAAAGATCAAGGAGATTGATGCTGCTTTGGCTCAAGCCCAAAAAACAAAACAGATCGATCAGTTGATCACGGATGGAAATACCCTGATGGCTAAAAATGATCTTGCCGGAGCAAAAGCGAAGTTCCAACAAGTTAGCACACTGGATCCATCAAATGCAATTGCCAGTACTAAACTTCAGGAAATTGCTGCGCTTGAGTCACAAGCCATGGATGCCGCAGCTAAAAAACAACAATTCGAAACGTTGAAAAAGGCTGGAATGGATTTGTTTGCTACAGGTAAATACCCAGAGTCCAAACAGAAGTTAATAGAGGCAAAAGCTATTCAGGCCGATCCTGCAATTGATCAAAAATTGACCGAGATCGAAGCAAAAATGGCGGAAGCTAGTTCGGCAGCTGAGAAAAAAGCAAAGTATGACGCAGCAATGACAGAAGGAACTGCATTGCAGTCTTCTGGAAAGTTACCAGAAGCAAAAGCGAAGTTTCAAGAAGCTGCATCATTGGATCCTGCACAACAAGCACCGAAGGATAAGATCAAAGAGATCGATAATGCTATTGCGAATGCTGGTAAACAAGCGCAAGTAGCACAATTGTTAGTAGAAGGAAATACAGCAATGGCCTCTAAGGATTATGCAACGGCAAAAGGCAAATTTCAGCAAGTGTTGACTTTAGATCCGAATAATGCCGAAGCTAAAGCGCAATTACAAAACGCTATTAACGGTGAAAAAGAATCCATAACTGCTGCAGCTGCGGATGCGAAGTTTACACAATTGAAAGCAGAAGCAACAGCCTTAATGTCTCAATCCAAATGGTCAGAGGCAAAAAGCAAATGGAATGAGGCTAAGTCGATCAAATCAGAACCATTGATCGATCAAAAAATCGCGGAATGTGATGCAAAGATTGCAGATTTGGCAAAAGGTGCCGAGACCGAGCAAAAATTCAATGCGGCTATGCAAGCTGCTCAAGCTTTGGAGCAAGCAAAGAAATACGATGAAGCCATTGCGAAATACAATGAAGCGTCGAGCATCAAAAATGCGCAAGAGCCAAAAGACCGAATAGCTGCGATTCAAGCATTGAAGCAAAAAGAAGCGGATTTTGCTCAAAAGGTTAAGGCAGGTGATGATGCTGTCGCTAAAACGGATTTTGCAGGTGCCGTGAAATTGTATGACGAAGCATTAGCAATCAAAAACGAACCATCTGTTGTTACAAAGCGACAAGAGGCAGAAAAAGCTGCATCGGGTCAGTCTGGAGGTGAAGCTGATGAGCAATACAAGAAGATTCTGGAGGTAGGTCAGCGTTCAATTGATGAAAGGAACTACACGAAAGCAAAGGACATGTATAACAGAGCGATCAAACTTCGACCTGATGATGCCTTGCCAAAACAGAAATTGGATGAGATTGAAGCTTTAATGAAAGCTGAAAAAGAGCAGAAAGAGAAATTAGCCGCTTATACAAAGAAGATTGGCGAAGCAGAAGCTGCAGCAAAAGCCAATAAATTGGAAAATGCGATTGCACTTTACGAACAAGCAAAAACGATCAAACCGAATGAAACGTTACCGGATGAACGAATCGCGGCTATTCGTTTGCTATTGGCCAATACACCAGACCCAGCTGCTGAAGCAACTAAAAAGTATAATGAGGCAATGGCGGCAGGAAATGCATCAGCTGGAGCTAAAGATTATATGGCTGCTTTGAATTCCTATCAAACTGCATTGTCCATTAAACCGAGTGACAAGCCAGCAGCTGATAAGGTTGCCGAAATGAAGCAGATCTTGGATAATTTGGCGAAATCCGAAAAGAATAAAGCCGAGATCGACGGTTTGATCGCAAAAGCAGATGCACTATTTACAAAAAAGGAATGGTCAAATGCAAAAGCTGTTTACGAACAAGTACTGGCAAAACAAGCGAACAATGCATATGCGATCAGTCAAATTGAATTGTGCGATAAAAACATGTTCGTTGATCGCAATGCTGAGGAAGAACGCGCATATCAAAAGATCATTTTGAAAGGTGATGAGAACTTTGATACGAAAGATTATAAAAAAGCGAAAGATTATTACAAACGTGCTTTGTCCATTCGTCCTACAGATCCTTATCCAAAGAGACGTTTGGATGAGATCGAGAAACTATTGAATCCAAAAGCTTCGACTCCAGTTGTCACTACGGTTACTCCTCCTGTTGTGACTAAAGAGCCTGAAAAATTACCAACTATTCCGGGTACGCAAACGGATAATTCTTTGGTGGACGGTCAAAAAAGATTGGAAGCAGCTTCTAAGGAGCGAAAATCAAGAATTGGAACACGTTTCAAGAAGAAAGTTGACAAGATCAATGATGGTTCCGGAGAATTGGCTAACCAGCAAAAAGAGAAAGCCGTTCAGAATGACGGAACTTTGTCTAACATCACGGTTAAGAATGCCTTAGCAGCTGATAGTTCTCAAGTTGGTAGAGAAGAGAATGTTGCCGTACTTGATGAGAAAGAGAAGCAGATCGAAAATGAAGCAACAAGTTCTCAAATTGTTAAAGAAGCTGCTATTCAGGATCAAAAATCTCAATTGAATTTAACGCAACATACTGTTGAAGAGAATAATTCCATTTTGGACGGATCAGCGATCACGAATGCTGAAGTTCTTAAGGAAGGAAATCAGGAACGTCAAGATGCAGTTGGTGAGCGTATTTCAGAGGATCATAAAGAGAATTTGCACACAGATACGCAGTTTACTGAGATTCGCATCAAAACCGAACAAAAGGTAGTTGATGAAGGTGAAGAGCACGAAGCCGTGGTTCAGGACGTTCAAGACGCAGTTGACCGCAAAGACGAGATCTCAGCTGAGAATCAGGATAAAGAATATGTTTCTGTTGAAGCGATGAACCAAAAATTGGTGAAGGTCAACAATACCGTTTCTGAGAAGCAAATGGAGGATATGAAACAAGCTCCTGTGAATAAGGAAGAATTGAATAAGATCTCGCAGAATTATGTTGACCAGCAAATAGATGACAATGCAGAGCACCAGCAAAACTCATTGAAATTCAAAGACGTGATCAATGAAAAGGAAAATGCTGTATCTGAATATGATCTAACTGCTAATGAGGGAAGAAAGGAAAATGCAGAAAAGATCAAAGAAGGAGCAGAAACAAAAGAAGAATTGGATCGCATCGATTTTAATAAGACGTATGAAAAATCATTGAACAACACAGGTGAGATTCAAAATGAAGTGATCGAAACTGAGAAGTATGCAAATCTTCCTTCTGTAGTTGGAGAACAAAATACTGTTGCTTACCAACAATTGAATGATGGTCAACAAGAAAAGGCGATCGCTACTGCGCAAGATCAGCAGTTGAAGCATGAAGGGAATCAAAAAACACTGGACAATACGAAAACAACTGTGGAATCCAATGCAGTAAACAATTCCGATAAACCAAACAACAATGCTGAAGTTTTGAAAGAAAAGCAAAGCAATGTTGGTTCTCAGGATCGCGACATGGAAAAAGAGAAAATGGAGCGTACTTTGGCACAAAAGAAATTGTTGTCGGATATCGAAAAAGAAGGAATGCGCATCGATGAGAAAACAGCTAACGAGCTTGGGAAATTATTCCCGGAAGGTGTTTCTCAAGAACAATACGATCAAACAGGATCAGATGGTTTGGTTTCTGCAATTGTTACACGTCGTATTGTAGTTCGCAACGGTCATGGAGATGTATACATGCGTACTCAAACGATCGAAGGAATCACGTATTCGAAAAACGGACAGCCTTGTACAGAAATTACTTGGCAACGTGAAACACAAGATTCGAAATTACAACGCAACTATTAAGCAATAGTAATGAATAATTGAGTGTGGGTAACTTCATTGTTGCCCACTTTTTTTTGCTTTAAATAGCGCTATTTTCGTTTTTAAATAGATCTATTTATGAAGGTACATTTTATTGCTGTCGGAGGAAGTGCAATGCATAATTTGGCAATAGCGCTATCACGAAAAGGTGCAGAAGTTAGCGGTTCAGATGATGAGATTTTTGAGCCTTCCCGTTCGCGATTGGATAAGCAAGGAATTTTGCCCGCACAAATAGGTTGGTTTCCTGAAAAGATTACTGCTGCACTAGACGCTGTTATCCTTGGGATGCATGCCCGCGAGGACAATCCAGAGTTGTTAAAAGCAAAAGAATTAGACCTTCCAATTTATTCTTACCCAGAGTATTTATACGAACAGGGCAAGAACAAACACCGAATTGTCATTGGAGGCAGTCACGGAAAAACGACTATCACAGCAATGTTATTGCATGCCGTGAATGCACTTGGTGTGAATGTAGATTACATGGTTGGTGCGCAGTTGGATGGATACGATTGCATGGTGAAACTATCCGAAGATGCACCTTACTTTATTCTAGAAGGGGATGAGTACTTGAGCTCTCCGATTGATCGTCGACCAAAATTCCATTTATATAAACCACATACGGCAATCATTTCCGGAATTGCTTGGGATCATATCAATGTGTTTCCTACTTGGGAGAATTACGTTTCGCAATTTGATCAGTTTTGTAAATTGATCGAAGCAGGTGGGGTTTTCGTTGCAAATCAAGAGGATGATGCGGTTAAACAGCTTGGCGAGAAGTACGAAGGTCAATTGCAGGTTAAAAAATATGCTACACCGGTTTACAAAACTACTTCAAGTGGAACTTTGCTGGAGTGGGAAGGAAAGCAGTATCCTTTAGCGATCTTTGGTGCCCACAACCTTCAGAATCTGATTGGAGCTATGTGTTTGGCTGAATCTATGAATATTTCCAATGATTCCTTCTTAAGCGCAATGTCGAATTTTACTGGAGCAGGCAAGCGACTGCAGAAAGTTGTTGAGGGTTCAGATTTCACCATGTTCAAGGATTTTGCGCATTCACCATCAAAGCTAAAAGCTACAACGAAGGCTGTGAAAGAACAATACGCCGATCGTAAAGTGGTAGCTTGTATGGAATTGCATACGTTTTCTTCATTGAAAAAGGAGTTTTTACCACAGTATGAAAATGCTATGGCTGCGGCGGATCAAGCATTGGTTTATTTCAGTCCGAAAGTAGTTGCTCATAAGAAACTAGAGCCGATCACAGTTGAACAGGTAAAACTAGCTTTTGGTGGAAATGTGCATGTGGTGAATGAAACATCCGAAGTCTTAGATTTTATACGTTCGCAAGATTGGAACAATGCCGTGTTGTTAATGATGTCGTCTGGAAATTTTGACGGGATCGATTATGATAAACTCGGTGCAGAATTAAAGAAATAAAAAAATCCCTGAGCGATCAGGGATTTTTCATGTTATAAAGTTCGTTGTTTGAACAAGACTCGTCGGAAGATCACGGTTAGAATAATCGCGTTAACGGTTGATAATAAAAGCATACCTAATAACGAGATTGTCATGGTAGATCCCGGACTAAACATCGCTTTTTGATTGGCTATTGCTTTTTCGTAGATCTCTTCTCTGGTCAATGATTCTAAATCGGGATTGTTCTTTTTGATCTTTGCCATTTCCTTCGGGTCGTCCAGCATTTTATTTACTGAAGCCTCAGCAATGGCTAATTGTCGTTCGTTGTAACCTGGGTCTATCTTAGAATAATACAAATAGATCAAGAATGATACTAATACTGTGTATACGATCCCACTGCCCATGGTATTCTTGATGTCGTTCAAAGCCGAGTTTTCAGAAGCAGATTCTCGACGTTTTTCGATCCAAGTTCCAATGGTCATTCCCATCAATAAACATAGAATGTTCCACATCACTTGAACCTTAACACCTGCTTCATCTTGAAATAGTTGAAGGTAAAAGAAATTCATTTTACCAATAAACCAGATGATCACAAATAAGATCGAAATCTTTAATGATATGCGCATAACGTTTAAAAAAAATCCCACCCCTAAACCGGATGGGAATCTATTATGAATTCATTGATACTAAAAACTCTTCGTTGGAACGTGTGTTCTCCATGTGTCCTTTCACGAACTCCATTGCTTCTACAGGATTCATGTCGGCAATAAACTTACGCAACAACCAAACGCGCTGTAAGACATCTTTACCAACCAATAGATCCTCACGACGTGTGCCTGATGCCAAAATATCGATAGCAGGGTAGATACGACGGTTTGAGATCTTGCGATCCAATTGTAATTCCATATTACCAGTTCCTTTGAATTCTTCAAAGATCACCTCGTCCATTTTCGAACCGGTTTCTGTCAATGCAGTTGCCAAGATAGACAATGAACCTCCGTTCTCGATCTTACGAGCAGATCCGAAGAAACGCTTCGGCTTGTGCAATGCATTTGCATCAACACCACCCGATAATACTTTTCCGGATGCCGGAGAAACCGTGTTGTAAGCACGAGCCAGACGTGTAATTGAATCAAGCAAGATACAAACATCATGACCACATTCAACCATGCGTTTCGCTTTCTCCAAAACAATGTTGGCAACCTTTACGTGGCGATCTGCTGGTTCGTCAAAAGTAGAAGCAACAACCTCTGCCTTTACGGAACGTGCCATATCTGTTACCTCTTCCGGACGTTCGTCGATCAACAATACGATCAAATATACTTCCGGATGGTTCGCAGCAATTGCATTTGCCACATCCTTCAATAACATTGTTTTACCCGTTTTTGGTTGTGCAACGATCATTCCACGTTGTCCTTTTCCGATCGGAGCAAAAAGGTCCATCACACGTGTAGACATCGTCTCTTCGCGGTGTCCGGTCAATTTGAACTTCTCATCCGGGAATAGGGGGGTCAAGTATTCGAAAGGCACACGATCGCGGATATAACCCGGATCACGACCATTGATAGAATCTACTTTTACAAGCGGGAAGAATTTTTCGCCCTCACGTGGTGGACGAATCGTTCCTTTTACAGTATCTCCGGTTTTCAAACCAAATAATTTGATCTGACTTTGAGAAACATATACATCATCCGGAGATGGCAAGTAGTTGTAATCGGATGAACGCAAGAAACCGTAACCATCCTGGATTACCTCCAATACACCTTCAGCTGTTACGATCCCAACCAAGTTGTATGCATCCTCATCTACTTTTTCTTCTTGTTGTTGACGATTTTGGTTGTGGTGTTGTGGACGGTTTTGATTGTGGTGTTGCTGACGTGGTTCACGCTGTTCTCTTGGTACGCGTTGTTCTCTTGGTTCACGATTTTCGCGATTCTCACGAGGTTCACGTGCTTCACCCGACGTATTGTCTCCACCGTTATTGCCATTTGGACGTTTTTCAAAGCGTTGTTTTTGTTGACGTTGAACGCGTTCGAATGGCTGAGCGGGTTTATTGACTTCCGATGTCTCGGATTGGTTTTCTGTGTTCGCTTGTGGAGCAGCTTCTTCAGTTGTTTTCACTTCTCCAACCACTGGACTTGCGTCTTGAGTGCGGTTTTTGCGCGGACGAAGTTTGCGTTCTTGTTGGCCTTCGGATCCTTCAGAAGCAGGATTTTCTGCATTTGCAACTTCCGAAGTAGCTGAAAATAGGTCTGTGCTTTCCGCAGGCGCTTTAGGACTTTTCGCTTTTTTGACAGTTGATTTGTCCGAAGTATTACTTTCAGCAGTTTTACTTGTTTGTTTGGAAATCAAGTCGATGAGTTCGTTTTTTTTGAAAGATTCTGTGCGTTTTATGCCCAATTCTTTTGCAATTTCTCTTAACTGCGGTAATAGCTTACCTTCTAGTTCCTGAATATTCATATAAGGATTTTGGTCTGAAAAGATGTATTCGACTGAATACGCTAAACTTGAAATGATTCAAGTATGAATTTTGATGTTGCAATAATACGAATATTCCGAATCATCCAACATAACTATCAAAAAAAATACTGGAAAAATGGATTTTTGTTTTCTACAATATCCTGTTAATTTTGTTGGGTCACATTCTATTGGGTCATCTTGTTTATGAAATCTCCCTTTTCTCTTTTTTGGTACATCACGATTTTTGCCATTTGCGGATTCTTATTTTTCTTAGAAAGTAGTTTGCCACAGGTAAATCCACTTGTATTTGCTGTTATGCGCTATCTGGGCATGGGTTACTTGTTTGCAATCGCATTTAAACGCAAGAAACTTTCTCTATGGATCTTTACCGCAATGCTGCTGGGTGTGGAGGTTGGTTTGGATTTTCCGGAGTTCTCTTTAGAAATGAAGCGCTTTGGGGATGTTTTCTTGCGTTTGATCAAGACCTTGGTGGCGCCGCTATTATTTGCAACCTTGGTGGTTGGTATCGCCGGTCATAGTAATTTGAAGCAAGTAGGGCGTATCGGACTTAAATCGATCGTATATTTCGAGATCGTTACCACGTTTGCATTATTGATCGGATTGTTGGCGATCAATATTTCAGGAGCAGGATTTGGTGTGAAACAAACCACGGTTGAACTGTCTGCAAAAGAAAAATCAGCAGAATTGCTGGCTCAATTGGAAAAACCGAAGGACCATTTAGTGGAATTGGTACCAGAGAACATAGCCAAAGCAATCGCTGAAAATCAAGTATTGCAGATCGTTGTGTTCTCAGTGCTATTCGCCATTGCATTGAGCTTGGTGAAAAATGTAAAACACAAGGAAACGATGCTCCATTGGACGGAGAGCCTTTCGGAGGTCATGTTCAAGTTTACCGACATTGTGATGTATGTGGCACCATTAGCTGTTTTTGGAGCGATTGCCAGCACCATTGCAAAAAGCGGGGTGGATGTGCTGATGAACTTATTGCAATTGGTGGGAACCTTGTATGTGGGATTGTTGGTATTCGTTCTTGCGGTATTGTTGCCGATCGCATTGCTATTCAAAGTGAAGGTGCGTGAATTCCTGGCTAGCATCACAGAACCGTTGTCTATTGCATTTGCGACTGCTTCGAGTGAGGCTGCTTTACCGAAGGCTCTGGAAAACATGGAGAAATTCGGGGTGCCGAAGAAGATTGTTGGATTTGTGATCCCAACCGGATACAGCTTTAACTTGGATGGAACTACTTTGTATTTGTCCATGGCGACGGTGTTCGTGGCGCAAATGTGTGGTGTGAACCTTACGATTGGACAGCAAATTGCCATTTGTTTGACCTTGATGTTGACCAGTAAAGGGGTTGCAGGAGTGCGCGGCGCATCTTTCGTGATCTTGACAACGACCTTGATGGATTACAAGCACTTGGGACTTGATCCTGAAAAAGCCGGAATTATTCTCGGTGTGGATGCCTTGATGGATATGGCACGTACTTCGGTGAATGTGCTAGGAAACTGCTTGGCGTCGGTGATTATTGCTAAAAGTGAAGGGGAATTTGACTTGCCGGAACCAGCTTACGAAAACGAGGAGAATCTGCCGGATTCAGGATTGTTCGGCGAATAATTATTGGTGCGATTTACACGATAAGAATTGCAATTTCAATTGCTGTTCTTCTTCTTCTGGTGTTAGTTGTTCGGAAGCAATGCTTGGTGTTGATTGCGTTTCAAGCACATCATTGGACGTTGAACTTTTCAATTCACGATCCTTGCTCCATTGTTGTACAACAACGATCCCTGCAATCAATAAAACAATTATCGTAGCTTTTTGGAATAGTTTCATGCTGCAAGATTACAACCTTTTTTAGCTACAATCCAAAAATAATATGTTAAAAAATCGTATTCGTCGAATTAAATTATCATTTCGTCGAAGCAGAAAGTAGTTTGGACGCTAAGAATTTGGCGGTATGGGATGTCTTGCATTGCGTCAGAGCCTCCGGGGTTCCTTCAAATACGACATTTCCACCATTCAATCCGCCATCCGGACCGATATCGATAATCCAATCTGCGCCTTTGATCACATCCATATTGTGTTCGATCACCACTATAGAATGTCCGTCATCTACCAAACGATTAAACGCAACCATCAATTTTTCGATGTCGTAAAAATGCAAACCGGTCGTAGGTTCGTCAAACAAGAATAAGGTGTTTTTCTGCTGAGCGCCTTTGATCAGGAATGACGCCAATTTGACACGCTGGGCTTCACCACCACTCAATGAACTGCTGGATTGTCCCATTTGCAAATATCCCAAACCAACATCTTCCAAGGGCTGGATCTTCTGAATGATCTTCTCGATCAATTTATCCGAATGTTCCTTGAAAAATGCCAACGCGGAACTGATGTCCATCTGCAAAATATCAGCGATCGATTTTCCTTGAAACAACACTTCCAAAGCTTCTTGTTTGTAGCGTGTTCCCTGACAAGCTTCACATGGTAGGTGGACATCGGCCATGAATTGCATGGAAACCGTAACCTGTCCTTCGCCTTCGCACATTTCGCAACGGCCACCTTCCACATTGAATGAAAAGAAACCAGGCTTGTAGTTGTGGTGTTTTGCAACCGGTTGTCGGGAAAAAAGCTCCCTGATTTCATCGAAAGCTTTTACATAAGTTGCAGGGTTACTTCTGGAAGATTTACCAATCGGATTTTGATCGATCAATTCCACTTCTTCGATCATGCGGAGATCTCCTTCCAAGCGTTTGTGATTTCCTTGCACATCGCCAAATTGTCCCAAATATCTGCGTATGCCAGGATAAAGAACTTCTTTCACTAAGGTGGATTTTCCGGAACCTGAAACGCCTGTAACGGCAATAATGCGGTTGAGCGGGAAACTGACAGTGATGTTCTTTAAGTTGTGCTGCGTAGCTCCGATCACATCAATTTTATTCTTTCCGATTCTGCGTTTTTCTGGAACCGGAATTTCCAAACGTCCGGTTAAGTACCCAGCAGTTAATGACTCACTTTTCGTCAATTGATCGAATGGTCCGTGAAATACCACTTCGCCACCGTATTTTCCGGCTGCCGGACCAATATCCAATATGTTATCCGCAGCTTTCATGATATCTTCTTCGTGTTCTACCACCAATACGGTGTTTCCGAGGTCGCGCAGGCGGTGTAAGACCTGGATCAAACGCGCGGTGTCTCGTGGATGCAAACCAATACTCGGTTCATCCAAAATATACATGGAACCCACCAAGCTGCTTCCCAATGAGGTTGCCAGATTGATGCGTTGCGATTCGCCACCCGAAAGTGTGTTCGCCGAGCGATTCAAGGTCAGGTAACCCAGTCCCACATCGGTGAGAAAGGTCAGGCGCTGCACGATTTCCGGCAACACGCGTTTTACCACTTGTCGATCGTGCTCATTTACCTCCAGTCCATTGAAAAAACGCAAAGCTTCTTCAATGGGCATCAATACGATTTCACGAATGGATTTTCCGCCTACCTTCACATAATTGGCGTCGTGGCGCAAGCGCGTGCCTGCACATTCCGGACAACTCGTTTTTCCGCGATAACGAGAGAGCATCACGCGGTATTGGATCTTGTAGGATTGACTTTCTAAATGCTTGAAAAAGTCGTGCAATCCGGTGAAATATTTATTTCCATCCCACAGCAATTGATACTGCGCGTCGTCCAATTCATTGATCGGTCGGTGAATGGGGAAATCGAACTTTCTGGAGTTGTTGACAAGTTCATTCAGGTATTCGCCCATCACTTCGCCTTTCCAAGGAACGATGGCTCCTTCGTACACGCTCAGGTTTTTATCCGGGATCACCAATTCAGGATCTACACCGATCACAGAGCCGTATCCTTCACAGGTTTTACAAGCACCGAACGGATTGTTGAATGTGAATAGGTGAGGCGAGGGCTCCACGAAACTCATACCGTCCAATTCAAACCGGGAGGAAAATTCCTTCATGTCCATGCTACCCATCCTGATGACGGCCATTTCGCCCTGACCTTCATTGAAAGCCAATTGTACCGAATCACCTAAGCGCGCAATGGCATCATTATCCATAGGTCCGGAAACCACGCGGTCAATGACCAGATAAACCGGTTCCGTTCCTACGTGTTCGCGCGCTGCCAGATCGTCGAGGTTTACAACTTGATGATCGATCAGCATGCGACTGTATCCTTGTTCCCGAAGCATGGTCACTGCACGTTGAATGCCGTACTTTTCTAAATGTGGGTAAGGTGCACAGATCAACAAGCGCAGATCTGCTTCCAAGCCGGCGATGTAATCGATCACATCGCTGACCGCGTGCTTTTTTACTTCATTCCCTGAAATGGGAGAGTAGGTCTTACCGATGCGGGCGAAAAGCAACTTCAGGTAATCGTAAACTTCTGTTGTGGTTCCTACTGTGGAACGCGGATTGGACGTGATGACCTTTTGTTGTATGGCAATGGCCGGAGCGATTCCTTTGATGAAATCCGTTTCCGGTTTGTTGAGTTTTCCTAAGAATTGACGCGCATAGGCCGATAAACTTTCGATGTAGCGTCGTTGACCTTCCGCGTACAACGTATCGAAAGCCAGAGAAGATTTCCCGGAGCCCGACAAACCCGTTATGACAGTGAACTTGCCGTGATCGATCTTGACCTCAATATTCTTGAGATTGTTAACACGAGCACCTTTGATGTGAATGTATTTCTCTGCCATAGTACAAAAATCGGAATTCTGGTAGGAATATGGGGAACAGCTGATCGCTTTTTTTGTTTGATTTCGAAAATGATGGAATTCGGAACTTTTTTATAAAAAATTTGTGAATTTCGGATTAAGTTGTATCTTCGGTGAAACGAAAATGCGCAAGCCTATAGAGAAAATCTACATTAAAAAGTTTTAAATCAATCAATTAAACTATTTAAGAGTAGAGTTATGGCTATGCGAAATCTAGACGACCAGCAGCTTGTTCAGTATTACTTGGAGGGAAACGAACAGGCATTCGAGGTTCTATTACTACGACACAAGGATAGGATTTACCGATCAATTTACAACAAAGTACGTGAACGCGATTTAGCGGAAGATATTTTCCAGGAAGCGTTTGTAAAGATCATCAACACCTTAAAGTTGGGCAATTACAACGAAGAGGGTAAGTTTTTACCTTGGGCGATGCGTATTGCGCAGAACTTGGTGATCGACCATTTCCGTAAAGCGGGACGGATGCGCATGATCAATGAGCGTTCATCGAGAAGCGAGGAGTTTTCCATTTTTTCTGTATTGAAAATCCAAGATGCGAACGTGGAGCAGCAAATGACACGCGATGAATTGGAGACGCAAATGGTTTCCTTGATCGCGCACTTGCCAGATACACAGCGCGACATTGTGGAGAAGCGTATTTTCCAGGATTTATCGTTCAAAGAGATCGCCGACATGGAAGGGATCTCGATCAACACCGCATTGGGACGCATGCGTTATGCCTTGATCAACTTGCGCAAACTGATCGAAAAACACCAGTTGGTAACTGATATTGATTGAGTGGCAACATCCAACAGGAACGGGAAGTCGAAAGGCTTCCCTTTTTTTATTTCTTCTTAAAAATCCCTGATCGCATCCGCATACGCAGAAGTTTTCGTGTGTATTTGATCGCGTTCTTCTCCCACGAACCGTGACCCGGAATGATGATCTTCGCATTCCTGTAACGTTCTTCCACATTGTTCAGTGCAAATGGCCAGGAACCCATGTTGGCATCGGCTAAGTTGCCCAGATCGTTGGCATCCGTAGATTTCAGGAAACAACCGCCAAACAACACGCGGTCGCTCGGAAACCAGATCACGATATTGTCCGGCGCGTGACCCGCGCCCGGGAAATAGGTGCACAAAGTCGTGCCGTCGATATGAAATGTCGTGTCTTTCAAAAAGGTGAATGCCGGCTGCGGAGCTTTCATCTCTTGACAAATTTGTGCGGTTGCGCGAGAAGTGTAAGTGGGAATGCCTTTGTTGCGGTAGAATGTCAAACCGGCCGTGCGATCGTCGTGTGCATGTGTTGCAATGACCAATTTTACCGGTTTGTGAAAACGTGTTTCAATGCTGTCCAACAAAGCCTGAAACTGGGTGGTATCCCAAGGCGTATCGATCATGATCACTCCCGAACGCGTGATCTTTAACAATCCGTTAGCAGAAATGCGTTGCTGTTTGTAAGTGTTGAAGGTGGTGTAGACAAAAGTGCTGTCGTTGATTTCAGAGATTAATAAAGACTGAGCAAATGTGCTCATGTGGATCGCACTTACCAGAATTATTAGGAACAACAGTTTCATAACACAAAGAAAGTGATTGTTTTGATTTTAAAGTCACCAAAACAAAAAAGGCTGCCTCCAAAGAAGCAGCCTTTTATAATTATGGTTGTGCAATTACGCAGTCACTTTCGGTGCTGCAGCCAAGATGTCTACAGACGTTTCAACAGCGAATTGCTCGAAGTTCTTCACGAACTGCTCCGCCAAATGCTTCGCAGTACGATCGTAAGCATCTTTATCTGCCCATGTAGCACGTGGGTTCAAGATCTCAGCAGGAACTTCCGGACAAGTAGTTGGGAATGCCAACTCGAATACAGGAAGTGTGTCAAATGCAATGTGATCCAATTGTCCGTTCAAAGCAGCCGTGATCATCGCACGTGTGTACGACAATTTCATGCGGCTTCCAGTTCCGTAGGAACCACCGGTCCAACCTGTGTTGATCAACCACACTTTGATGTCAGTTCCTTCCAATTTCTCACCCAACAATTTTGCGTATTTCGCAGGGTGCAAAGGTAAGAATGCTTTACCAAAACAAGCAGAGAACGTTGTTGTTGGTTCTGTAATACCTACTTCAGTTCCGGCAACTTTTGCAGTATATCCGCTCATGAAGTGGTACATCGCTTGCTCTTTCGTCAAACGCGAGATCGGAGGCAATACACCGAATGCGTCAGCCGTTAAGAAGAAGATATTTTTTGGTGCTCCACCGATTGATGGAACCATGATGTTATCAATGTGGTGGATCGGGTAGGACACACGCGTGTTTTCTGTGATAGAACCGTCTGTGTAATCCGGAGTAGAAGAACCTTCGTGGAATCCGATGTTTTCCAAAATAGCTCCAAACTTGATCGCGTCATAAATTTGTGGCTCTTTCTCTTTCGAAAGATCGATCGTTTTGGCGTAACATCCACCTTCGAAGTTGAAAACCGTATCATTTGACCAACCGTGCTCGTCATCACCGATCAAACGACGGTTTGGATCAGAAGATAAGGTAGTTTTTCCAGTC
>JBMLQF010000120.1:0-3213 GCA_049241705.1 Fluviicola sp.
TTCCTGTTGTAGGGTTTGGATAAACTGAAGAAACAAAGTTTGCAGATTCCTCAATTCCGATCGTACTGTAAGTCAAACATGCACTGGTATCTGCACATCCATTAACTGTAACAATTACAGCGTAAGATCCATCCGCAGTAGGTGAGAAGTTTTGAGCAGTTGCTCCGCCTACAGCTGCGAATCCGTTATTACAATCAACCCATTGATACTGTGCACCGCTCTGAGTTGCTGTTAACGTGTGGCCATTGATGGTTGCACCATTGTTTACGGTAGTTTGATTAACAGTTACTGTTTGACAAGTTCCGGCGGTAGTACATCCTCCTTCACCACGCACGAAGTAAGTTCCAGGTGTATTCACAGTAACAGAAGTTCCCGAACCGATACTTGTTCCCCCACATGAACCGGAGTACCATTGCCAGTCTGTCGCATCATTCAAGTTGCCGGATGCTACAGACAACGTTGTTGATCCACCAGCACAGAAGGAGGTTGCTCCACTCAAAGTTGGAACATCTGCATTCGTACACGGCGTTGATGGCGTAAAGCAGATCTCAACTCCCCAAGTTGCAAGTGATCCCCCATCTTGGTTTGCATTGTCTGTTATAGTTAGTGTCCAAGTTCCGTTCATTGCTTCTCCGTCTAATACACTCAAGGCATTAACCGGTTGGTAGTTACCACCACCAATAGGAGGACAAGGCAATGCACCAGCTGCGGCTTCATCATCAAAATTAAGATTGAAGTTGTCTTCGTCATCACAGACTTGATCGAATAAAGTAATAACCGTACCTGTTGGACTTGTCAAGGTGATTGTTAAATCATTGATCCATGTATGCGTACCCGTAAGATCTACCACGTTAATATCATTGATCGTTCCTGTAGTTGGAACCGTGATCGTAGAAGTAACGGTAGGTGTTCCAGAAGCGGAGATTGCAACAGGTGTGGAGCTGCTGAATGTGGCACATGTCGCAGTAGTGAAACTAAATACTGTTGAAAGTACTGGTGTTGAACAGGCATTGTAAGTGTTAACACGCCAGTAGTAAGTAGTTCCGGCCGCCAAAGTGGTTGCTGTATAAGTTGCTGCGGTCAATCCAGTTGCAGATTCAGCGATACTTGCGAATCCATTATCTAACGCAATCTCGATGTCGTATAACAATCCTGCTCCCGCGTTTGTCCAGGTCAAAACAGTTTGAATTGGCGCAGCTGGTTCAGCGTTAACCGGAAGTGTTAAAGTGGAAGCAGAAACGCCAGCAGTTGAGATCACTAAAGTTCCATTCGTTGATTGAGGACCTGCTGCTGAAGTTCCATTGATCGTAAAGCTGTAATTACCTGGTGCAACCCCTGAAGTATTGGAAACTGTCATTGTAACAGATGTTCCTGGAGTTGCCGGGTTTGGTGAAAAGCTCACAGTTGCCGGACCAGGAATTCCAGTAGCGGATAAAGTTACCGGGTTTGTATAAGTACCGATTTGACCAACGGTTACAGTAAATTGAGCATTTGTACCCTGACAAGCAGAAATTGAGTTATTTACCAATGCTAGGGTATATCCGTTCGTTGCTGCAGTGATCGTAAATAAGTTGTTCGATACATCGAAGAAAACACCATTCTCACACATTACCATAGCAATTGCTTGTGTTGTTGCCACGTTTGGAACAGTGATATCTTGCGTTCCGTCATTAGGTACGTTGTTCGCAACCAAAGTGAAAGTAGCGCCGCCATCCGTTGAAATGTAAATATCTACGTTTGCACAAGAAACCGGAGCCACGTTTGTGTTTGCTACTGACCAAGTTACTGTTTGAGTAGAGTTCCCAGGCCAAGAAATACCTGTGGTATTCGGTTGGTTTACCACAAACGGACCTGCAGAAGCTACTGTCGTGATCGAAACGGTTTCTTCATCGTTACATCCACCGCCAACTTCGTTGTCACGAACCAAACATTTGAATGACATTGTACGCGCGACAGAAGGCAAAACTTCATAGGTGCTGGTTCCGCCTGTTAAAGCTGAAATTGCCGGGAAGTAACGTGTTGGATTTGTACTGGGAGTGCGAGATCGGAAGTTTGGACCAGTCGTTTGTGTTGCTGTTGGTACGTTAACACCAGAAGCAGCATTGTTTTGTTCCCAGCAGTAAGTCAGCACATCACCGTCTGGGTCTGTAGCTGATGCAGTAAGCGCAAAAGGTGTACTGATTGGAATACTGTATGATCCTCCTGCAACTGTTACTGTTGGTGCACTTTGATTAGGAATAGCTGTTGAAACCGCACATCCGTTTCCAGTACCTGCTAAGAATGTATGGATTTCTTGCATAGACCTGAACACAAAGTGATCATCTGAGTTTGGTTGCACATCGCTCGGCGCACAAATACCAGCATATGCCATGATGGAAGAACCTGATCCTGGCTCTACAGCTGTTCCTGCGTTTCCATTGCCATTACAAGAGCCATTATTTCCGGAGAAGGTATGGTTTCCTGAGAATTGATGTCCCATTTCGTGAGCTACATAATCAATGTCAAATGGATCTCCAATCGGAGCAGCAGAACCTGTTACACCACGACCTTTACTTCCACTCACACAAACAACACCCAAACCAGCTAAACCACCGGAGTTAGTTCCGAAAACGTGACCAATATCGTAGTTTGCAGACCCGATAACTGTATTACAGTTGTTTTGAGACTGCGTAATCATTGACCCCGGATTTCCATTTGTAAAAGGATCTGTACCGGCATTTGTATACACCAACAAGTTGTTATTCGCAACAATAGTCATGGTTACCGCTAAATCACGCATGTAAACACCGTTCACACGGTTCATGGTAGTCACTTGGGCAGCTTGGGCTAAAACAACTGTTCCACCGTGGAAAGCAGTGTATTCACCCGTAGCATTTAATGCCAATCGGTAAGTTCTTTTTGTACAGTTACCCAAAACTTTCACAGGATCCATTTCTTTGTCGATGACATCGGTTGGGATCTCAGTTTCCAAGTGACAAGCAAATTCTTTATTGGCTACATAATCAGTACGTGAATAAACAATGTAATGCAAACCATCACCTAAGTGGGAATAAGGATCGATGAATAAGGTTGGTTTGCCTGGAATCAATGTCATCGCGTGGAAACCCTGTGGCGTTAGGTCCAACTTCACAATTTCACCGGAATTATCCGTTGCAATTCCATCATAAGTTCTGATTTCCGGAAATTGCTCCATCAAACCAGGAGCCATCGTTT
>JBMLQF010000120.1:3313-30187 GCA_049241705.1 Fluviicola sp.
ATTTCCGGAAATTGCTCCATCAAACCAGGAGCCATCGTTTCGTTCAATTGAACCTGATATATTGAAGAGGATCCATCAGGTTTTGGAAGATCGATAAATACCGGAATGTAATTTGGGTCATCAATGCGTTTCACTTGCGAAAGGGTTTGACGCATTTGATCAACATCCAATCTAAAAGTGAGATAACTCGTTGGAATGATGTAACGAGTACCTGTTGCGGGAATGGATGACTCATTAACTCGTCTCCAAGGTCCTTTTTCAGACTTGCTTTGTGCAAATCCTGCAGCTGAACCAGCAACGAAGAGCAACACCAATCCCAATTGGCGCATGTTTCTTTTCATAAGTTCTAGTATAGTTTAGTGCCAATTTACAAATTAATCATCTGAAAACAAACGCAAAAAGCCTTGATTCTTGAAAGGTTACAAAACCAAAGTCGAACTGATTTGTTCTAATCTTCATGCATGCGGTAGTTTGGTTCAAAAGGGATTTGCGTTGGCATGATCATGCTGCATGGCATGCTGCTTTGGAATCCGGAATGCCAATAATGTTATTGTTTATCGTTGAACCGGAGTTAGTAAATCACCCAACATATAGTCATAGACATTGGTGGTTTCAATTCGAAAGTATCCGCGAAATACAAACGCAATTTTCACATCTGAATTTGAAATTGAATGTTCTTCAGGGTTCAGTCACCAAGATTTTCGATGATTTGCTTTGCCATTACGGCCCTTTTGTTTTATTCTCACACGAAGAAACCGGTATTGGGGTTACATATGAAAGGGATAGAGCGGTTAATCGATTTGCAAAAAGTAATCAGTTAATGTGGCGCGAATTCCCGCAGTTTGCAGTTCAGCGTGGTAGGAAAAATCGTAAAGGTTGGGATGACGATTGGGATCGATTCATGAACCAGAAGCAGCTTGTTTTAAATGTAGAATCAGGAACCTATGTAAGGGTTTCCAACGAAATTCGCCAAAAGTATAAGGTCACCCTCCATCCTCAAGTAAAGCAGGGTAATTTTCAAGTTCCGGGAAGATTGGAAGCGCTTCGAGTGTTGCATTCCTTTGTCCATGATCGCTATAAACGCTATAGTCGTTCAATTTCGAAACCTTTGGAAAGCCAGCACTATTGCAGTCGACTGTCACCGTATCTCGCATGGGGGAATTTATCATTGCGAGAGGTGGTGCAATTCGTTGCCATGGGCTATCGAAAAACCAAGAATCCGAATTTTCAAGCCGCCTTATCTCGGTTGCATTGGCACTGCCATTTTATACAGAAACTGGAATCGGATCCGGCAATGGAATTTGTGAATCAGAATAAAGCATACAACACTATTCGCACCGAATTGAATGAGGCATATTTTGCGTTGTTCACGCAAGGAAACACCGGTTTTCCGTTGATCGACGCATGTATCTGCTGTTTAAAAGAAACGGGTTATTTGAACTTTCGAATGCGTGCCATGTTGGTTTCTTTCTGGACACACCATTTATTTCAGCCCTGGCAGCCGCTAGCAGTTTGGATGGCAGCATTGTTCCTGGACTTTGAGCCGGGAATTCATTTTGCGCAATTTCAGATGCAGGCCGGAACGGTTGGTTATCATACGATTCGAATTTATAACCCCGTAAAACAAGCCGAAGAACACGATCCGGAAGCAGTTTTTATAAAAAAATGGGTGCCTGAATTGGCCCAACTACCCAATCACTTTGCCCGTGAACCTTGGACCATGACAGCGATGGAGGAAATGTTCTATCAGTTTCAAAATGGAGCGGATTATCCGAATCGGATGATAGATCTGGAGAACGCTGCCCGTCGTGCCCGTGACGTGTTGCACACGATTAAAGCCTCATCAGCTGCGAAAGGTCTCGCTACAGAAATTCGAAAAATTCATGTCAAATGAAACGACATATTCACTGGTTTAGAAACGATTTGCGTTTGCACGATCAACCTTGGTTCGATGCGGCTTCCAAAGCGGATCACTATTTCGGAGTTTATATTTTGGACCCCTGTTGCCTTGCTTGGATGCATGCAGCAGGATTCTCTTTTAGGCGGATGGACCTGAAACGATTGTACTGGCTGCGGGCAAATTTGGCGGAACTGCAGCTGGCGCATCGCACGTGCGGGACTGAATTGTATGTATTTGTTGGAGATCCCGTTCAGATCTTGAAAGAATTAACCAACGGTTTTGAATCCGTCAAAATTACCGCGAATAAAGAATGGGCTCCGGAAGAAATCGCCATAGAAAAGAACCTGGAAAAGGCCGGAATAAGCGTAAACTACTCGGATTCGGGAGGATTGTTTTCCATGGAACAGCTCTTACAAATTCCAGTAAAACAACGAAAGAGTTTTACACCATTCCGACAATTCATAGAACAAAATGGCTGGTATTCGCGAACCGTAAATCGGGATGCCATTGGAAAATTACCCCCTTCATCTCTACCTGACGGAAAACCGATCAATCCAGCAAACGAGCTGCTGATTCCGGGAACCGGCTTTCCATTCAAAGGCGGATCAGTAAGCGGTAAATTGCGTTTGGATGGGTATTTGAAACTGGGAAAGATCGATCGCTACAAAGAAACGCGTAATGGATTAATGGGCGCTGACTACTCCGGAAAGTTCAGCCCATGGTTGGCTTTGGGGTCACTTTCAGCGGCACAGATCAATGAGGCGCTTGCCAAATTTGAACAGCAAAACGGAAAGTCCGAAGGAAGCTATTGGATGTGGTTCGAGTTGCTGTGGCGTGAGTTCTTCCGCTTACAAATGGCGGTCCATGGATCGCGCATGTTTCAGATGGGTGGTATTACCAACAAAACCCAACCGGTATCACTGGACAGTGAACAGTTTAAATCCTGGTGTATGGGAGAAACTGCAAGTGATTTTGTCAATGCAGGTATGATCGAATTGCGATTAACCGGTTTTTTATCCAATCGCATGCGTCAGATCTGTGCTTCGTATTTGATCCATGAATTGCAGCAAGACTGGCGATGGGGAGCAGCTTGGTTCGAAGCGCATCTGCTGGATTACGATGTACATTCGAATTACGGTAACTGGGCCTACATTGCTGGAGCAGGGAATGATCCGCGTGGTGGCCGCCATTTTTCTATCCAAAAACAGCAAGAAATGTACGATACGTATGGGTCTTACACAGATTTTTGGATGGCCATGCGCTAACTCTTGTTTTCGAGTATACGCTGGTATTTTTCCAGTAATTCGTTGTATTTATCCAGCAGCAACAGGTATTTTTCTTTCCACATCAATACATCAGACTGATCTGAAGCCATGTAAACAGGCCCTTCCGGTTCTGATACCTGCTGATTTTGATTCTTGAGTTCTGAAAAGAGGGTTGAAAAATCCATGTGGATCACCTTTCCAATCTGGATCACGGTATCTATGGAAAGTACGGGATTATCGAAGGCCATATAGACCCACCGTCGACTTTTTCCGAGTCTTCTTGCCAGTTCCGAAAGCGACATTCCACTTTGGCGCACGGCACGTTCCACGATTTCCCCTCTGTGCTGCATGTGTTACAAAGGTGGGCAGCTTAATGTGTATTGAAATACACATAATCATTACCTTGAATTTATCGTTGACTTTTACAGGCCTAAATGATTTAGAAACCATTTTTTCGGTTGCTCCCAATCCTACAACCAATCTGGTAACAATCACTACACAAGAGGCGCGTTTTGATGCCTACACGTTGATGGATGCCCAAGGGCGAATTATTCAAGAAGGTAAACTCAAGGGAACAAGTACTTTGTTAGATCTTTCTAGAATGGCCCGTGGGAATTACTTCTTGCAGATTGGCCATCAACAAACAGTACTTAAGCTCGTGAAAGAGTAGCCTTGTTTAATATGTGTTTAGAAAGTGCAGCCTCATTTTGAGGTTGCACTTTTTTTGTTTTCCTCTTGCATAATAGATTGATTTTCGCTAAGTTTATCTTCTTGCGAGTAGATACTCCAACCCACTTCCCCCTCACTAACCACGAGTTGTGAAATTTTCCTGACTTTAAAAGTATGGTCGTTAGGCCAGGAGTTTTTATTTCTCCTTGCTTGCAAGGAGCCTTATGGTTCTATTAGTATTGTTTCCTTTTGAACCACAGAAAAATGAAAAAAGTACGGATAGAGAATAGCAATCGCAATGAACCTGCAGAATTTGTAGCTAAAATGCTTCTGGAACAAGGGCATAGTAACCATGAAATAGTTGCAGCACTTGAGGGTATTGGACTTGAAAATAAAATTGCGCGTGAAATAGTGGAGACCCTGCGAGAGCGCCAGGTATATGTCCGGTTTCTGCGCGCTCGCAGAAACATGCTGATCGGTGCTGTTTTTTGTGTTTTCGGATGCGTAATTGCCGGATACAACCATGCTACCTCTGCAGGAGATGGCGGATATATATTCGCTTGGTGTGCTATTATACTTGGCTGTATCTTGTTTATTAAGGGTCAGTTAGATGCTGTGAAAAATCAGGGCTTGTAAACGTGACCATAGCAAGAGCTGAGCGGAAAAACAGCTAGCCAACAAAAAAGCCAAGAATGGGCTACACGAAAATGCGGCGTATTGGGTGTTTCGCTGCGTTTATTGAGCTTCCAAATGCCCAATTCCATCAAATAAGCGAGTAAAAGGAGACCAAGTCCTGCGAGAACAGTGTATTATTTTGCCCCGGGCCTTTCCAGATAACCTGCGGCTTTAAACTTCAATCCGAAAACAGGCAATAAGTAACTAATTAATCCAAACAAGGTAATGCCTATACCAAGTTGCATAAGCAAACGGAATAGGCATCCTTCTTCCGGGATCTTGGAATTGGCTTGTTTCTGTGTTCGTTTGTCCGTGTCCGATACCTTTTTTCCTTCCATGTAGCATGAAAATGATGGTTACACGCCAATGGTAACCTTATTTGGCTTCCGGTTGGCTCTGCTTTTGTGTATACTTTTTTTGTTGAGCACGCAATTTTTTACGCAAGAATAAAATGTGAAGAGCTAATCCGGGCACACCATAGAACCCGCCTACAAGGAACATCCATCCCCATCCGAATCCGGAAAAATTTTCCAGACCCACTGATAACAGTGTCAAGATGGCAACACTGTATTTGATCCAGGAATACCGAATCCAAGCATTGAATTCAGTTTTACGTTTGACAAGTTCCCAAGTAATTACTTCAACAAGTACCAGTGGTAATGACCAAAGTCCCGAAATAACAATACAAATAGCTATGGTTCGCCAGATTTCAGGTATAAATCCGGCAGCGACAAGTGGTCCAATAATGCTACCAATTATCACGGATAAAATCCAAGTGAAAAGGATGTGTTTCATAGTTTGTTTATTAGTTGATTTATCTGGCAGAAATATAAAACTTTTTTTCGCTTATCGTGTTAGATTTTGAAATACTGAAAGGTACTTTCGTTGTTAATCAATGTTTTAAGGTCCTTCCAGACTGATTTTTCAACGACTGAAGAGAAGGTGAAACGGATGAAGTATCACGCTACCAAGATTTCTATTTCCTTCTAAGAGAGGACCGTCTCTCGACTGCGATTTTGTGGATTTTCTAACGCCACATCACGGTAGTCTTTACATGTCGTTTTTGCCAGTGTTTTCATACACGACTACACGATCATAGGGAGTTTTACCGCCATGTCCATCACCGTTGACTTTGCTTTGCGATCTATCATTTACAAGATAAGCGATGCATGCAATTTCGGAATATGAATTATGTAAATTCGGAATATTAGTTTATAATCACTTGATAATAAAGGGATAGATGTGAATAGTAAAAAATAGTAAATGAGCGACTAAAACCGCAAATGTCTTACCGTATTCCCGTTATTGATCAATTGCTTCAAGGAATCGATCCCAATACTCAAATGGGCATCTACAAACTTGGAGGTCACTTTGGTGTCGCTGTCTGACGTTTTCACGCCTTCCGGGGTCATGGGTTGATCACTCACCAACAATAGGGCACCGGTTGGAATTTTATTGAAAAAACCGACAGTAAAAATGGTAGCTGTTTCCATATCGATGGCCATGGCACGGATGCGGTTCAAGTACTCTTTGAATTGTTCATCATGCTCCCAAACACGTCTGTTTGTTGTGTAACAGGTTCCTGTCCAGTAATCAAAACCGGCATCACGTATCGTTGTAGAGATGGCTTTTTGCAAGGCAAAGGCCGGTAATGCGGGCACTTCTGCCGGAAAATAATCGTTGGATGTTCCTTCACCGCGAATCGCTGCAATCGGTAGTACAAAATCGCCTACTTCACTTTTACTTTTCAAACCACCGCATTTCCCTAGGAACAAAACAGCTTTTGGTTTAATGGCCGAGAGTAGATCCATACAAGTGGCTGCGGATGCACTTCCCATCCCAAAATTGATGATCGTAATTCCGTGTGCTGTGGCACATTGCATCGGTCGGTCTTTACCAATTACCGGAACACCATACATCTCGGCAAATTTTTCCACGTAATTGTGAAAGTTGCACAGCAAAACGTATTGGCCGAAATTTTCTAATAATTCACCGGTATAGCGTGGTAACCAGTTTTCAACGATCTCAACTTTGGTTTTCATGATTTCAGATTTGTGACCCGATTTGGAACAGGCATGTTGTGAAAATAACGAACTAAAAGCGATTTGTTGTATATCCAAACCAGGAAAATCAGGCTAAATCGATCTAAATGGACTTATTTTTTTTGAATGAAGGACCAAAAGGTACTGCGATTGACCAAATTCACCTTGATCTCCGGATACAAACTTTGGAAGCTTTGTGGGATCTTTTGCTTGAAACGTTTGTCCCATTGCAGACAAATACCCATGGCTTGATCCTTTGCGCGTTCGATGTAATCAACCGCCTGTTTGGTGTGTGTGAACCAGAAGAATTGGGTTACTTCTTTGCCACTTATCAGAAGCTGTTTTCTGCGCTCGGATAAAACCCAATTGCGCCAAAGTGCGGGAACATCATTCCGAAATTCCAAAGGTTGAAAAGCCCGGATCAATCCATTTCGAATGCCATTGTCAACGAAATACACCACCCATCCCTTTTTCAATTCGTATCGGTGTTCGTTGTAGAAGGAAGGAAGTGTAAATAGGATGTCCGCTTTTTCAAAGAGACGAATGTAGCGCTCAACAGTTTCATTGTCCAGACCACAATGCTTTCCGAGTTCATTGAAGGAAATAACTTCCCCAATGTGGAAAGCCAACAAGCGCAAGAGATGGATCAGTTTTTCTTTTTTATTGATGCGTTCGTGCGCACTCAGTTGGGTAATGATGCTGTTCTCCACCAAATCGTATACGATGGATTCCATCATTTCAGGATGCGCAACTACCTCGGGATAGTTCCCATAGATCAGACGTTGATCCAGCTGTTGATCCTCCGTAGCTAAGCCAAAATGCTGGGCACATTCCTGATACATCAATGGACTAACGCGTATTTCTAAACCTTGTTGACGCAACGCCTCCCACAGTGCTTCATGAAGAGCTGGTTCAGAACTACACAACAAGATGAGATTTTCAACGTGATCCCATTCCAAACAGCGGTCGATCAACTCTTGAATGTGCTGCAATAAATGTGCTTCGCGTATGACGATGATCCTCTTGTTGAAGTTGGCTTGTGACAGAAAGGCAAGATCCTCCATGAGCAGTCTGGTTTTCTTTTCAGAAACATCGTATACCAAAACACCGTGTTCATGTTGAGCCAGAATTGGTTGCAACAAAGTCCATTTACCACTCTTTTTCGGTCCGCGCAGGACGACAATCTTACTGGCTTGTACTTGCTTCTGAAGCGTATCTTGAAGTATCCTTGGGATCATGCTTTTTTTGCTGAAAAATAGACCTTAATCAGCTAATTTGATTGAAAAATGCGAAAAATAGATTTCAACAGCCCTGTTGAAAGCGCGCTTAAGGCTTGAGAATGAGTCTGTCAAAATACGCTTTCGGACGATCGGAGTGCATGAACTTATTCCCGCCGTAACACGTGAGCTCATACATAATCCCGTTGTACGCAATGAATCGTTTCCATTGGTAACCTTTAACCGGGTCTAGGATCAGGCCTTCCATGATACGTGTGCCATCAGCAGTCGTGCTATCTACCGGAGTGGTGTGTTGGTTCTTTAGAAATTCATTGAATCGTCGGTCTAGGTCAACCGGAGTTTTTGAAACAGCTAATTCATATCCGTTTCCTTGACCCAATTCTTGATAAACGAAGTTATAGGAGTCAGTTGTTTTGGTTTCCAGCGGTTTGCCACTTAGCACGATCGAAAAGAGAAAATCACTGTCGGACACTTCGTAGCGCCGCCACGCTTGCATTTGTTTCTTGTCAGTAGCAGTAGTTCCATCAAAGGTGGCTTGGATAGGACGCACGGTATATCCCTTTGCACGCAGCAACTGTATGATTCCGTCGTTTCCATACAAATGTCCGCTTCCAACCACACAAAAAACAGCTTGTTTGCGCATCAAGGTATCCAGTCCCTGCACCATGTTTCGGTTACGCTGGGTGATCAATGATTCATACGCTCCGGGAGTACTTTGCAGCTGGGATTTCAACATTCTTGAAAGCGCAGCAATGTCGCCTTGTAAGTACGTATCGGTAAATTTTTCTTTACTAAAAAAGTAGGCATTCAAAGCTGCTCGTGGTCCTGGATCTAAGTTATTTGCCGCGTCCAGTTGTTCTTGAAGGGTCTCTAATTGGTAGAACTGTTTGCCGGCACAATGAGCAGTATGTTGAAAATAGGCGTCTAAAAACTGTGGACGACCATCTTCATCGCCATAAACGGTGGTGGATGCTTCGCGTGAGGCGTTGAAACTGCGATTCTTTTCAAATAGATCGAGATTGAAGGCAGAGATGCGGACATCGTATTGGTCGTAAATGGCACGCACGTCTGTTTCCGATACCACGGCATCGCTCTGAACAAATGCCGTATACAACGAATCTGGGAATTGGAATAGCCGAGGATCGTTCGAATGCATGCTTCCGAAAACATAACTGGGTTTACTCAATTTTTTACCGGTAATTTCCCATAGCAATTGATATACCGGAGTCTCTTGCGCATACCCCATCCGTAAACCCATCAACAAAACGATCAGAACGAGACCCTTCATGGGTGCAAGTTTAGAACATTTCCGCGCTGCTCCCAAGGCACTTATTCATTTTTAACATCTAGCAGATCAGGCGATCCACGTGATTTTCTCCAAAGGCGTAGGGGATGTAAGCCAAGGATGGGATCTTTTTAGTGAGGATCAGCGGAGTGCGTTTACCCAAACTGATGGTGCCATGTGTTTCTGAAAGACCCATCGCATAAGCAGCATTGACAGTCATAGCGTTGAAAGCTTCCTCAGGAGTCATTTTCATTTTCACACAAGCCAACGAGAAGATCTGTTGCATGTTGTCGCAAGGTGTAGTTCCCGGGTTGAAATCAGTTGCCAACGCAACCGGGAGGTCATTTTCAAGAAATAAACGCGCGTTTCCATACGGTATGGAAATGAAATGAGAACATCCGGGTAAAAAGGTCGGCATGCAAGAACTTCCTTTCAATGCGGCAATATCTGCTTCGTCAGATTCCTCCAAATGATCTACAGAAAGCGCACCCAATTCCACGGCCAACTTCACGCCACCCATGATGGAAAATTGATTGACATGTACCTTCGGAGTAAGACCGTATTCGCTACCTGCTTTAAGAATGCGTTCCATTTCTTCGAGAGAAAAGTAGTTGCGTTCGCAAAAAACATCGATGTAATCCGCCAGATTCTCTTTGGCAATTGCAGGCAACATTTCATCAATGAGCAATCGAATATACCCTTCGTGATCTTGCTTGTATTCCATCGGAAATGCATGCGCACCCAAAAAAGTAGCTTTGATGGCAATTCCCGCCGTTTCTTTCAACCGTTTGATCACCCGAAGCATTTTCAATTCGGCCTCCACGCTCAATCCATAACCGGATTTGATCTCCAGCGCACCAGTTCCTTTTGACTTCATGCGTTCAATGCGCTCAAGCGCTGCTTGATACAATTCCTCTTCGCTCATTTCCCCTAATCGTCGCGCTGAATTCAAAATACCGCCGCCTTTTAAGGCAATCTCTTCATAGCTCAAGCCTTTGATCCGATCCACGAACTCTTCCTCACGCGAACGAGCAAAGACTGTGTGGGTATGCGGGTCGCAAAAGGCCGGCATGACACATTGCCCCTCTGCATCGATCACTTCCACACCTCTCCAATCGGTTATTCCCTCCCAATCTTCCATGGTGCCGTATGCGATGATCTCGCCATCTTCAATTGCCAAGAAAGCATTGTCAATCGATGGAACGGTAGCCATTTCTTTACCCTTTAAAAACGGTGGAAAGGATTCGCCAACCTGATACAAGGTTTGGATGTTTTTGATGAGGATCTTTGCCATGTTATGAGCTTTGATGCAAATATAGTTCGAATCAGGTAAGTTTGGGTCCACGCGTATTCCTGTGTTTGGATTAGGTAATTTGCGCACAAGGTTTTATCTTGTGGCTGTAAAACTGCTTATGAAAAATAGTTTAGTTGTCATTTCATTGCTCTTAGGAGCAACCCTAAACGGGCAAACATTTCCTGGAGGAACAGGTCCAATTTTGGATAATCAAACCATCGATATCCCAATAAATGTGAGTGGTCTGCCTAACACGATCGATACTGTGAATTTTGGTCTGGAAACAGTTTGTTTCAATGCCACGCACACCTGGGATGCGGATGTTACTTTTTGGATCGTTGCACCGGATGGTACGGCAGGATTGCTGGTGGCGAATATTGGAGGTGGAGATGATAACTTTACCAATACGTGTCTGAATGTAGACGCGGCACAACCGATTACAGCCGTTGGTGCTCCATTTACAGGAACGTTTCAACCGATGGGTCAAATGGGTTTGGTGAACAATGGGCAAAATCCAAATGGGACCTGGCATTTGCGGGTGAACGATAACTACGGTGCAGATGAAGGGCAAGTCTTGTCTTGCTCGATCACTTTTGGAAATCAACCAGCAAGTTATTTTGCGTTTACATCCTCGTTGTTGCCCATTGTTGTGATCAATACCAATGGAAATACGATCCAAAACGAACCAAAGGTGATGGCCGACATGGGGATCATATACAATGGTGCAGGGAACCGCAACTACATGACGGATGCTTTTAATGAATACGATGGAAAGATCGGTATCGAATATCGTGGAAATTATTCCTTGTCTTTGCCGCAAAAACCATATGCATTTGAAACCTGGGACAGCACCGGTAATGAGGTCAACACATCGCTATTGGGAATGCCGGAAGAGAATGATTGGCTCTTGTTGGCGAATTACAACGACAAATCTTTTGCGCGCAATGTAGTTCCGTATCATTTGTTCGACTCGATGGGGCACTACGCAACACGTTCACGTTTAGTAGATGTAGTCATGAATGGCGAATATCATGGAATCTATTTGTTGTGTGAAAAGATCAAACGCGATTCTCTGCGTGTGGATATTGCCAAATTGGATTCATTGGATGTATCCGGAGTAGATCTTACGGGTGGCTACATGCTGAAGATTGATTATTGGGACAATTCCAATTCGTGGTTGCTGAACAATTCACCGATCGGCTTCCCCGGGTTGGATGTGCACATGGTGCATGTGTATCCGGAAATGAGTGCCTGTATGCCGCAACAGTTAGACTATATCCGCAACTACATCGATCAGTTCGAAACCACTTTGTACAGCAGCTATTATGCAGACCCACTGTTGGGATATCGCGCCTACATTGGGGTAAACTCATTCATTGATTACTTCATTATCAGCGAATTGACCCGAAATGTGGATGGATATAAGAAGAGTCGCTATTTCTACAAGGATAAGAACAAGTCGGATGGTACCGTTCGCAAATTGAAAGCAGGTCCGGTTTGGGATTTCGACTGGGCGCAAAAAGACATGTGGGGTGGTAGCGAAGATGGTTCCGGCTGGATGTATCCGGATTGTGACCAAGATGTAAATGCGGAAGGTTGGTATATTCGATTGTTACAAGACACCTTGTTTGCGAACGAGCTTCGTTGTCGTTATGATGATCTGCGACGCACAATTTTGAGTGAAGATTACATTTACAGCAAGATCGATTCGGTAGCGGCAACGGTTCAGGAAAGTCAGAATTGGCACTATAAGGTTTGGGGGCATATGGGTCAGGCTACAGGAACCGGTGAAGTTCAAGCTCCTAGTCAGACTTACGCAGAAGAAGTACAACGCTTGAAAGATTGGTATCAGCGTCGATTGACGTGGTTAGATGCCAACATGCCCGGGACACTCAATGGCTGCAGCATGACAGGTTTGCAAGATTTGGTAACGTTAGGTAAAATCAATGCCTTTCCGGTTCCTTTTGGGAATAGCTTACAAGTAGACTGGAGTGAAACAGGCTTGAATCCGGAATGGGTGCGTTTGAAAGATGCCACCGGACGAGTGATCCAAGAGCTTGCAGTGGGAGATCAAAATGAAAATGCAGTTTTATTGACAGATCTGAATAACTTGGCCCATGGCTGGTATGTGGTTGAAATTCAAGATGGAGACCAAATTGGTCGCTTGAAAGTGATCAAATAAATTCGCGATTTTGAGAGTGGATGCTTGCTTTTTTAAATAAAGTGCTTATTTTTGCAACCGCTTTCAGTCCGAAAGCTGATTGTTCGGGAGAAATCGAGTAATCGAAAAAATCCCAAAAGAAGCCTCGGTGGCGGAACTGGTAGACGCGCTGGATTCAAAATCCTGTTCTTTCGGGAGTGCCGGTTCGATTCCGGCCCGAGGTACAAAAAAATAACGGCTGAGATTTATTCTCGGCCGTTATTTTTTTTCTTCATTCTCGTTCTCATTCACCCTCTAAATTCGCAATTAGTCAGCCCTTATTTTTCGGAGTGAGAAACAAAGCGAGAGCGATGTTCCGAGGTCTATTTTTTTCTTACAAATTCTCTTTTATTCAATCTTAATAATTCGCCCTTCGAATTATCTACCAATTTACAACAGGAAATTACTGCCAAAGCGCACCAACAATTTTGAGAAGAACTTGTTTGAATAACAATCTCTATCTTTAAGCCCGCATGTATTGGATCAACGAACAAAATGTGCGGAAGAGTGCACGGATAGCCTTGGTGGTGTTCACCATTTTGAGCGTGTTCATTGGTTTGGGTTTGCGCAATCTGACATTCGACTACGATTTCGAGAAGTTTTTCCCGGATGATGATCCCGAAACAAAATTCTATAAAACCCATCGTGCGCGCTTCGAATCGGATAATGATTTCCTGCTGATCGCTATCGAAAACAAGGCCGGGGTGTTTCAATCGGACTTTTTGAAGAAGATAGATCGTCTGACCAAGCAGATTGAAAAACAGGTGCCGGATGTGCAACGCGTTGTCTCCATCACTTCTGCCAAACAACGACAATTATTGCCTTTAGGTGCGGTGGTGGAAACACCGTATATTCAACTTGACAATCCGAACTTGCAGCGCGATTCGGCTAGGATTTTTCAAGCACCGGAACTGCTCAATAGCCTCATAGCGCGTGATGCTCAATCTGTTTGTGTGTATGTCCGACACACCGATTACATTGCGAAAAAAGCCAGTGATCGTATGTTGGATAAAATAGACGCCTTGATCGCGACGCACCAGTTTGATGATGTGCATATTGCCGGAAGAACGATCGGACAAAAGCGCTATGTAGAGATCATGGTGGATCAAATGGTGCTATTCTTGGGCCTGAGCGCAGGACTGATCATGATCTTCCTGCTACTAACTTTTCGCTCTTTTTGGGGATTGATCATTCCATCTGTGGTTATTGGGCTTTCTACTGCGTGGTTATTGGGATTGATGGGCTGGTTTGGCGTTCCAATAAACATTCTGCTGATCACTTTACCTACCATTTTGTTCATTGTGGGTATGTCGGATGTGATTCACCTCGTATCGCATTACGTGGATGCTGTGAGAGCTGGAGATTCAAAGATCCACGCGCTTCAAACAACGGTTCGCGAGGTGGGTTATTCTGCTTTTTTGACTTCCATTTCTACTTCGATCGGTTTTGGAACGCTGTATTTTGTCGATATGGAACCCATCCAAGTTTTTGGTGTGGTGACAGCGGTCGGCGTATTGATCGCGTTTGCCTTGACCATTTTACTCTTACCGGTCATGCTACTGGTTTTTCCGACGCCGAAATATGTGGAACGCACGAAAGAAGGGAGCTTGTGGCAACCGTATTTGCGTACCTGGTTCATTGGTGTTTTGCGTCAGCGAAAATGGATCTTAAGCAGTTTGGGTTTGCTTGTTTTGATAGGTCTCTATGGTTTAACCATGCTCCGGTCCAATAATTATTTGATGGACGACCTACGTGCAGATGAACCACTGAAACAGCATTTCAATTACCTGGATAAACACTATGGCGGAATCCGTCCTTTCGAATTGGCGGTGGCGATCGCGGATGAAAATCTATCCATGTGGGATCCGGAGGTGATTCATGAGTTGGATGCGGTTGAAAATTACTTGAAACGAACGTATGGAGCAGCCATCAAGTTGTCCTTACCGGGTTCAGTAAAATTGGTTCATCGTGCTATGCATTTCAACGAACCGAACTTTTATTCCCTCCCAGATCAAAATTCAGATTGGAAAAAATGTCGACGAATATTAAAGAGAATAGAAGGAGGGAAGTTCATTCGCACGATCATAGATAGTGCTGAAAGTCATACCCGCCTCCATGGGAATTTCCCAGACATTGGCAGCATCGAGATTGCCAAGCGCAATGCATCGTTGGAAAAATACCTCGCAAAACATGATCTAAACGGTCGTTTACACTATCGCATCACCGGAACAGCACATGTGTTTGATCGCCATGTGCAGTACCTATCCGGAAATTTAATGGATGGTTTGGGAATCGAAATCCTGCTTCTTTCCTTGCTAATGGCCTTTGTGTATCGTTCATGGCGTATGATTCTGATCTTCTTGATCCCGAACATAATTCCGTTACTATTGGTTGGTGCATTGATGGGATATCTGAGCATCGAATTGAAGACGAGTACAGCGATCATATTTACGATTGCTTTAGGAATATCAGTGGATGATACGATCCATTTGTTGGGTAAATACAAACACGAATTGGCCCAAGGAAAATCGCGGTTAATTGCCTTGAAAACAGCCTATTTAACAACGGTGAAAGCGACTATTCTCACTACATTTATCCTCTGTGCCGGATTCTTTTTATTGGTCTTTTCAGCCTTTTTGGGTGCACACAACATGGGTCTATTGATCAGTATTACGCTTTTTGTGGCTCTGCTAATAGAGATGACGCTTTTACCAATTTTAATTGTACTTTTCTACCGAAAAAAACCAACTAAATGAATGCATTCGGATCAAAGCAAAGGTTATTCTGGGGTCGTCAGATGCTGGTGATTTTTTTTCTTATCAGCCTTACTTTTCCTCAAACAGCTAGTGCTCGGCACATAGTAATTCGGGATAAATCGCTTTCGGATACACTGGCGAAGAAAGAGGCCATTCTAATCCTAACAGGTTTTGGATCCTTGTACCATTCTGCCCGAGAACAAAAACGGCAGTTCAAAGAGCGTGGTTATGATTTGTTTATCCCCGATTACATCCGGCGATCTTCGCTAGACGACTGCATGGAGGCTTTGGACAAATTTGCTAAAAAACAGCGACTACATGAGTACCGCAAGATCCATGTGTTCAGCTATATCATTGGCAGTTGGACCTTGAACAAGTGGATTGAAAAAAATGGTTTGCAAAACATCGGTTCTATTGTGTATGATCGAAGTGCCTTACAGGAGCGCGTGCCGCCGATCATTACCGAAACAAACCCGTTTTTAAGCAAGATGATGTTTGGAACGGTCATCCGTGAATTAGCCGAAACACCGTATAAAGGTATCGATTCTACTGCTGGTGTAAGAATTGGACTGCTCATGGAATGCAAAGCAACACGCGTCTTGTGGTCCAAGAAAAAGTCCTACGATCTAATGCCGCCACCCGACTTTAGTGTGCAGGCTATGGGGCAGAAATGTAGGGATTACTGTTATGTTTTTGCCAGTCACGATGACCTCTACACAAACTTGAAGGACATTGCCCCAATGGTATTGCAATTTTTCCGTACCGGAAATTTTGGAGCCCAGGCAGATCGAACCCCATGTAGTGAAGATCCATTTAAACCGTATCGCAAAACATGATCCACGTGAATCGAACGGTAGTTTTGTTCATGATCGCTACATTGTCCTTGTTGGCGGGTGGTATGTTTTTGAGAAATAATTGGAGTTGGGAGGAATTCGCAGCTATGGCTTATATCGGAACCTGTGGAACCATTCTGGTTTACGGGATCAATTTGGCTAAATTCACCTACGCCCACTACTTAAGCATCCTCAAAGCCAGCATTCGCAAACCTGTACAAGGCATTTTTTTACTACAAATGATCCCTGTGGTGCCGTGGGCGGTGAAACATACAACACCTTTTGGTATAGTGGTCTTCTTGATCGTTTTTGGCTGCGGATTGCTGTATGCATTACAAGTAAAATTAGCGGGTAAGTACTTTCAGGTGAAACGTTTCGCAGTATTAAAAAACACGTTCATTGGATTCGCTTGGGGAGCTTTGATTTTGGTGGGAGCAGGAACATGGGACAACGATATGGTTCGGATGGTTTTTTTATTTGTTTCATTGCAGATTCTAAATGGAAGTGTCATTCGCGATGTATCAGATATTGAGCGCGATAAACAACAGGGAGTTAGTACCTTGCCGGTACTTTTCGGACCAACCACCACTTTTCGTATACTTTATGGAGTTAATTTGCTCACTATCTTGTGTTTATTCCTGGTGCCAACGGATATGAAAACAGTTATTTTTATCTCTGCTGTTGTGACTTGGAAGGGCATGATCTTGTGGATGTCGCAAAAACATCCATCCCGTTTGTGGAAACAAGATTTAAATATACTCACCTGTAGTCTCATTGGCGGACTACTTTATTTGCTAGAACTATGACGATCGATCCGGTTTTTTTCGCGACTGCAATTTTAGGGACTGCAACGATTTTTACGGCAACTTGGTTTTTAGATGCCATAACACACGCGAGATTGGTAAAAGTAGATATCAGTGACAAGGAATTGCACACACACCGTATCTTGATTCTGACATCCGGATTGATGGAGCTTTGCTTGTTGCTGATGTATTGGTTGGATATCGAAATTCTGCCATTGTTCATTGCTGCTTTGGTAACGCGCACGGCCCATGAGTTCATTGATGAATTGAAATACCACACAGACCGTTGCACTTTTTATGAAACGATCTTGCATTTGATCATGTGGATCATGGTAATTACGAAAACATCCTTGCTTTTCATTTGGGGATTTTTCACGCATTATCGCGGATTGGAAGATTTGCATCCAGCCTTTTACGTGTGGGGAGCGCTCGTGGTCGCAGCCATGGGATTGGTGAGTTGGAAAGAATGGTTTCAGGGGAAGTAAGGGAATTCCCGAACTCCCTCAACGATTAGTAAACATATTCCCGATATTTGTCAAATGCAACGCGGAAATTGGCTAGAAGTTGGGCGCTTGTTCTTGGTTTTAGGAACAACAGCTTTTGGTGGGCCCGCAGCTCACATTGCGCGTATGCGCGAAGAGTTGGTGATAAAACGACAGTGGCTCTCAGAACAAGCTTTTCTAGATCTTGTGGGAGCAACCAACTTGATCCCCGGACCAAACAGCACCGAATTAGCGATCCATATCGGCTACGAACGGGCTGGTTGGAAAGGCTTGTTGGCAGCAGGGATCGGATTCATTGTTCCTGCCGTTTCTTTAACTATTTTGTTGGCTTGGTTGTACGTTTCGTATGGTCAACTTCCGGAGGTTAAACCATTTTTCATCGGTGTAACTCCTGCTTTAGTTGGGATCATTGCAAAAGCTGTCTTTCCCATGCTGCGTTCAGCCATGAAAAGTGTGGAACTGATTCTATTGGGCTGTTTGGTGTTCGTAGGTTCCCTTTTTGGATTGAATGAGCTGATCTTGCTATTTGGAGCAGGTTTTGCTGGCTTAATGCTCAGCTGGGTCCGATCCAGACAATTGGTATTTCTTCCACTGTTATCAGTAGGGTCATTATTGAAATTGAGCGGCAATTGGAAGTTGTTCTTTGTGTTCCTGAAAGTAGGATCGGTCCTGTATGGAAGTGGCTATGTGCTGTTTGCGTTTTTAGAAGCAGAGTTAGTCGACACAGGAATGCTTGAACGTCACGTGTTATTGGATGCCATAGCAGCCGGACAATTTACTCCGGGACCCGTGTTTTCATCCGTAGCGTTTGTGGGTTTTTACTTGAATGGCTTGAGTGGTGCGTTGGTTTCGGCCTTAGGAATTTTCTTGCCCAGTTTTGTATTTGTAGCCTTGATTCGTCCCATCGTTCGTTGGTTGCGCAACTCACCCGTGTTTGCAGCCTTTTTAAATGCGGTGAATGTAGCTTCAGTAGCTTTGATCGCAACAGTTTGTTTGGACATGTTGCATGATGCAGCGACCCATTGGAGCACCTTATTGATTGCAATTATTTGTGGAATTTTATCATTTACAACCAAATGGAATAGTGTGTTTATCTTGATTGTGGGATCTGGTTTGGGATTCGTATTGCGTTGAAGATTTCCCCCTGTTCAGGCTACACGCTGTAAGCAAGAACACGTTTTCTTTTCCTATTGCTTGAGAAGCATTTGTTTTCTGGCACTCAAATACGCTTGGAAACGCTAATTCTAACATGTCCGAAGAACTGAGAATACCTCAATTTAACCCTGAAACGCTACAGACAAGTGCTACTGTTTATAGGTAGATTCCAATTATAATCAAGATACACGTTACGATTGCTCCGGCTGCAGTACCCCCTACGATTGCAGTATTTATTGCACCATTCGAGAATTCGGCTTGTTTCATTAAATCTATTTGCTTCAGGTCGTTTAAAGAAAAAACAATTTTATTCGAATCAATAATAGAGTAGCTATCAACAAACAAATGCATTTGCTGAGCATCTTCAATTGGGATTTTAGCCGGACGATATGCTCTGTTGTTTCTTTTGGAAAGCACTTTCATATAAAGATTCAAGGGTTCTCCTTTGAAATCATCGGTAAATGCCACAATTGAATCAGCGCTTTTATTGTATTTTACATTTTGAAGAGTTTTCATATCGGCTCCAACATGCATGACGATATGGTTTTTTTGATCATAAGCAATTATGCGCATTTCGTTGGGATTTACCCAATTTTGTTTGGTATATTTATCATCTATTTGATGTCTGTATAAACCTCTGAAACAACCAGATAGCATAAAGGCAACAAGACAATAGATACAAGTTCTAAATAGCGTTAGTTGATTTCCCACGTGTGTTCTTATTAAATTGATACAAAAATTTAACTCTAAAATGCAATGACGGTGCTTCATACGTTGGATTGTATCTCTGCTCATAGACTTTTGTATAGGTTGAGTTGTCTAAGCTCATATATACGATGTCTTTTTTTGAACCCTTGTTCTTTGGATTTTTTAGATACGTTAGGTCGGTTGAAATCTTGATCGATTTGGTTAAATGAAAAACATATCCTATTCCCAATTCAGGTAACATGAAAAAATAAGGGTCTTTTTCAATGAAGAATTTTTGTTCAATCAAACGCGTATTTATGTACCAGGGTTCTGTATACGTAACATAACGGTCATAAACAGTAATTGCATGAAAGTCAGCGATTCCTGCGATAAACCCAATTTGAAAAAACAAACGGTTTTGCAGCTTAAGAGGCGGCCAGAATTTTATGCTCATACCAGCTTGAAATGGAATGTATCTATCCTTGTATCTTCTGTTTTGTTCCACACCCAGAACCACCAGATTGTTTGCTTCATCTGTTCCCCAGTTATACTGAATTACCTGATTGTACGAAGCCATAGAGTCGGTTTTATTCAATGGCTCCCCATCCACTTTTCGATATGGAACACCAAAATCAAAAGTAGTACGAAGACTAAAATTTGAATTCTTAAATTTAAACTCGGGCTCGATTGTAAATAATGGACGAATTGATGCGGTTAAATTGATTCTGTCGCTTGTATTTATGCCAAAAATCAGAGAAGTTAAATTTGTTCCAATTGACCATCCTGTTGAGGGCTTTGTATCTATTTTTTTATGTTTTTTTGTAGGCTCAATCGGATAGTATGTTGTTGTTGTGTTGGTATCTAGTACAACCCAGCTACCGGCCGTTTTATACCGATCAATTTGATGGAAAGAAACAATTGAGATCTTACCATTATTATCATATTTTATTGTTTTGTGTAGATTAGAAGCATCCACAATTTTTACTGGTAAAACATTCCCGTTTTTAAATACAATAGTGTCTTGTCCAAAACAAAGTGCTTGAGTAAAAACGACAAAACAAATTACAAAAATTGACTTCATTAAAGATGATGTAGGTCTGTAAATCACGAAGTTATAAAAAAAAGAAATGTATGATTTAAAATTGGAACAATTTTGACAGTGAGGTTCATCAGCATTGTCAGTTCAACACGAAATGTTGTCTACAGCCACGTTTCACGTGAATATTCTGTTCAATACTCAGTGCATTCCTTGTGTTTTTTCATCGTGTACTCAAAAGCTGTTGTTTGTATTTGTTCAAGCTGTCATTTGCTTCAATCAGCTTTTTGGTGTTGGCTTTTTTTCTTTTTATCTGACGAAGCCCTATTAGAACAAATAAAACATATAATCCAATGCTAAACCACATCGAGAAAATACCAATATTTCTTACTTTATTTAGTTCAGTTGGTGATTCATTGGACAGATTTCCACTGTATGCTTCCGGTTTTACATAGGACATATATCCGCTAATGAAAAAGAGAATGATAGCCACCAAACAAAGGATTCGAATGAATGTAAAGATGTTGTTTTTTTGATTGTTCTTGTCGCGTAAACCAACAAGTGATTTTACTATGATCTCATCAGTTCGGGTTGTGTTTTCTTCTGTTAGTTTGACATTAAACTGATTAATAAGTGAATCAATATGAGCCACGTGCAACGTTTTTATCTTCTGATAATTCGTTGCATTTATACGATCTAATTGATCAAGTTTTTCCTGATACTCTGAGGGTAAATGAGATTTGCAGAATTCTATCTTATTGTCGAGTTCATAAAAGAGTTCTTGCCATTCGAAATCTTCCGGATCCGTATGTTCTGCCCGTTCAACCAAGTTGGCCAATTGACGAAATGACCCGTTATCGGTAGCATGCAGTTCAAAATGGATTACCTCGTCGTAAATTGAACCATGAATGACCGGATCCACAAAATTCTTACTACCTTTTGATTTAGCAGATACCACAGAACGGTAAGTATCTCTCCCGAGTTCTCTTCCAATTTGGTTGATAAATGAATTTACAAGGCCCATAATCGTTTGATGAAATTACAATTCTTGATTCGTAAAGGCGATTGTTTTTTACTCGATGAAGGTTTTTTCGAGAAATTATTATAAATGAAAGGGCCGAAAGATTTATGAATCTCTCGGCCCGTTTTAGTATCGGCTTATTGTTTAATGATTTTATAAACTGCCGGATGATCTTTAAATCGCAAGTAATAGGTGCCATTTTCAAACTCTTCAAGCGATATGATTGTTTTTTGGCCTGTACATTTTCCAAAACTTACTTCCCGACCAAATGAGTCATACAAGCTAAAAGTCCCTTCAATCAGTTCATTTGAAACAGATAGCGTAATCAATTTATCTGTTGGGTTAGGATAAATACTTACGATTGATGCGTCATTAGGATCAATAGAACTAATGCCATTGTTGACGATGTTAGAACGTGAGCTACCATAGTCTATTGTTTTTAGTGGATCACAATTCGTTGGGTTCACAATTTCGATTTGATAATATACCGCGCCAACTGGGGGTGCTAAATCAGAGTAGGAGTTCAAGTTACTCTGAATGGTTGTTAATAGCGTCATATTTGTAGGGCTTGTTCCTCGGTAAATTTTATAACTACCAAAATTCAATCCTTCATAATGACTCCAAATCAAGTTCCAGGAATTACCCACCCCTGCGTTAATAGTTAAATGAATCGTCTTATGAAAATCAGAAAGTGGTGTTTCAGTACCGCATGAATCTAGAACGGCTAATTTATACCTGAAAGACTGAACAGCAGGATTAGAGTTGACATCTAAGAAAACAGCAAGATCATTATAATCTGTTCCTCCAATTTTTGTGTAGGTATTTGAAATGTTAGTTTCCTTGTATACATAGAATGAATCGGTACCACTTATTAACGGCTTTTCCCAAACTATTCTGTTGTAATTTGTAAGAGAATCCATTCCAACAATACAAACAGAAGGGGTTTGAATAAATGACGCATTAACGGTATATGGCAAAGATGTGGCCATACAACCGTAAACATTCGATACTGTTACAGAAAATATTCCTGATTGCGTGACTGTAGTGTTTTGAGTTGTTGAACCATTATTCCAATTGAAAGTTTGATAAATGTTTGGAACGGCCAAGGTTACGGAACCACCAGAACATGAATTAATTGAACCTGAAGCTGAAATGACAGGTGTTGAGGGTAGTGGATTAACATTCACAGTTACACTAGCGGAAGTTACCGGACACGTATTTTGATAAATTGTAACAGTATAAATACCAGATGTCAATGGCATGAAGTCACTGGAAGTGGCGCCGGATACTGGGACATTATTCCTATTCCACTGATACGTGAAAGTTGGGTCTGTATTGCAACTTAAAATTAAGCTATCTCCAATACACGTATTCAACACGCCAGAAGTGTCAATAAGCGCTTGATGTGTACAGTTCACACCTCCTAAAACGAAGATAAGGTCGTTATATGTTGTGCTTGATACGCATCCTGTAGTCAAGTTTGTTGCCGCCACAGTTACATCGGCATAACCATTCTGAACATAAACGTGATTTAAGAAAGGGGAATTGTTATTTTCAGAAGTACCGTCTCCAAAATACCACGTAAAATTGTAATTAGACAAATTATTCGTTTGATTCGCAAAGGCAACATTTAACGGCGCGTTTCCAAAAGAAACGTTCGGTTGGATGTTTACATAGTCATTATAATGAACATTTAGATCTAAGTAAACTATACTATCGCAACCGTATTGACTTATCAATGTTTGGGTATATGTTCCCGGCGTTGTATACATTTGTCCATTCCAGTTGTAGCTGTCCCCATCACATATAGTGTCTGAGAAACTTGAAAAAACAAAGGCATCCAAATCAATTGGAACCTCTGGTATAATACAACCAGAAGGTCCGTGAACTACCGAATAACTGTATGTTCCCGGAGAAATACCGGATAATGTTGATCCGTTCGTTCCATTTGCCCACAAAATACTGTATCCCGGAGGAATTTGATTGAAATGTGATCCAAGGGTTGCAGATGATAACGGCAAAGCATTCCACTCTGAAGAAATAAACGACCCCCAATTTGGTGAGCTAACAGATTGATCTCGTATAACAGTTTGTCCATTAGTAGGATTTACGATATCCATGGAGTAATCAACCGCCCAGTTCGAAATATCTACAATTAAAGTGGTATTTGACCCGTTAATTATAGATGATGAAAAATTAGACGGAATTCCCACTGCTGAAGGGTTTTTGATTACCAATGTAGAATATGGTTGGATAATGGTATTTGCAGGGAATGAGAAAATAGCTCCTGAACTATTTATAATGCGCCAGTTTGAGAAAGTTTCTCCAGATCCTGGATCAAAGGTTGATCCACCTAAATTCCAGGAGTGGTTCGAGGCATTGTATATTTCAATCGCCTTGTTGGAGCCAGAACCCGAATAATATTCAGATATCAAAATAAAATCACCTGAAACAGTTGTTGGGGTATTTAATGTAACGGTTATTGAACCATCTGAAGGTGCCGAGCATGAGGGTGTAACTACTGAATAATAGGTTCCTTCGTAATCACTGGCATTAATAGTTAAGTTCAATGTTACAATAATACTATCACAACCATTTACATTCGGAATACTTTCCTCATAAACACCAGACTGTGTGTAAACATTCCCTAATGCCGATGTATATGAAACACAAGATGTATTCGTTACGGATTGTAAAATAGGAGTAGGGCAATTGATAGTCTTTACGCCTAATGCGGGCACTCCCCATGAACTGTTTGAAGTGTTTACATAGCCATTGTACGGCCCTCCATTACCGATACTCGTTACGTACAAGGGGTTAGCATAATTTTCATTGTTTTTAGTGTAATCGAGTTTATGGCTATATCCAAGGAATATATTGCTGGTATTGTAATTGGTTAGACAAACTAAAAATCGTTGATTGTCATCAAGAGCAATAGGACTTTGAAGTGGTACATAAACCATTTGACCCTGGAGATCAGCAGGGTATATATAATATCCGTCTCCAAGAAAATTTAAAGAGTTTAATCCGTAATAATTTGGGTCATTCAAATCCGTAAATTGATCGTCCCAACTATAAACAGAAGCATACATGTCGTATCCGGTTAGATCTATTCCTGCCGAAGATGTTGCGCTGAAATAGACTCCTTCAACAGCAATTCTAGAACCGTTAGGATCATCAATCACATTGCAAATGGTCTGATCCTGATTGCTTGTTGGACGGTAATGTAATTCATTCATCGGTAATCCTGTGGAAGGATCAGGACTCGCGTAACTGAATATATTGGGGTTGACGGAAAAGTTACTGCTTAGAGAATTATCCGATGTTAACAAGTCTAGGCTCGAGTTTATACTTGGTGAGGATAATGAGTAAACAAGCTGATAAATGCCGTTTGGATAATTGTTTAGTTGAAACGCGGGCAACGTATTTACAACAAATGAATCTATTGGAGCGATTGTAAGATTATTAGCGCTTTGATTGTAAACAACAACACCGCTCGGATTTATGACTTGAACATTCAATGACACAGAGTTTTCTGTCGCATTGCCATAATTGAAAATGGTTGTTCCCACATTGAAGTTGAATTCATTACCATTTTGTGCTAAGACACTTGGCATCATTGATTGTTCGGAAATGAGTGTTCTCGATTTTTTTATACCAAGATTGTACGGATACAATCCCTGTGTATTACCAATTAAAAAATTTAATGTGTTGTTTTGCATTTGAGATATAAGGTAGTTGCCATCTGTGCTAGAAATCATAACAACAGGGATTATAACCGAGCCGCCTACAGAACCACTACTCATGGATGAGACGCTGGGATCCCGATTTACAATAATTACACCAATGGCACCAGCATTTTGAGCTTCTAACGCTTTTGTGGAAAAATCACAAGTGTTTCGACGAATAACACATATTTTTCCGAGATACGCGTTAAATGGTGATGGATTGCAACCTTCTTCAGAAAGTAAGTTACCGTAAGTAGAATTTACTCCTGGAGTTCCATCGTTTACCATAACCAGATCGCCCTGAACATAATTTCCGGGAATGTTGAAATCTGGGGTCGACCAACCATTTGATGGTGTTGCCCATGTGTGGTCATATGCCGCAACTGGGCCAGTAGGTGACCATTGTATAACGCCTATTTGAGCGTAGTTGATGAAAACTGTTAATAAGGCAAAAAGAAAAGTAACTTTTTTTTTCATTTGATGAAGCTATTAAATGAATAAAAAAGTAATTCGGATATATGTATTCCAACTGAAGTGTGTAGCAAATATATGATTAATAATTATTATTCAAATAGGTTTAATGTTTTGATTTCAAGCTCAAAAATTTGAAGAAAACACGTTATTAAGCCTTATTTATCTGTCTTTTGATACCAAATTGAACAGTACTTGGATCTTGTCGTTGGGGTCTGTTTTGGAGTGGGTGTTGGGGATGCTCTGATACCCGATTGAATGAAAGGCAACGATACAAACTATATTTAAATATGTTTCAGCATAAAGTATGTTGAGATTTGTATTGAATAAGAGTTATTCTTTTATCTATATTTGCTTAACTGTCTGTTTGCAAAACCGTTTAATCTTACCATGTTCACTATAATTCGTATGTTTTCTTTTTCTGCGAGAACGTTCAAGTTAGGAATACTGTTTTTGTATTGTTCACTTTCAGTTGTAAGTTTTTCCCAGAACAATTGTGAGTGTGCTTATGCTGAAGAATTGAAACCTAGAATTGGCTATTATTTCAATACGGGTAATCTCGATTCGGCAAAAATTCTGGTAAGAACCATAAAAACAAAAAAAACGAAGATCTGTGATATCCTTTATTTCAATGGGATGTCACAAATTGCAATTGCCGAGAACAAATTAGATGCGGCTAGAAAACACCTAAATAGTGAGTATAATCTGTTAAAGACCATGGATTGTCCTGAGCGATTAAGTAAGCATTATTCGAATTATTCAACGCTCTACAATTTTTTAAACAAACAAGACAGTGCTGTATATGTGTCGTTATTAGGATTAGAGGCAGCAGAAGCGGCAAAAGACACGTTGACCCAAATACGTTTAGGGTGCAATATTGGAGCATTTTTTGACCAAATGGGTCAATTCGATCAGGTATTGAAGTATGAATTAAAAGCCTTAAAATTGGCCAAACGGCACAATGATCCTTATTCAAAGGCCATGGTTTTCACACAAATCTCTGGAACCTATTTAGAACAATTTAATAAAACGGGTAAAAAGGAATATTTAAAGAGATCTCTTGAAACTGCCCAAGAAGGCTTGAAAAATGCAAACATTGTACAACAACTTCCTTTGGCATTGGATGCTTATAACGTGATAAGCAAGGCGTTCGGGATAAAAAAAGAATATTCTCGATCGATTGCTTATGCTGATTCGATTCTATTAAATACGCCAAGAGGGATGGATTTATTTAATCGAAATTTGCAAGAGGCATTCTTAAGAAAAAGTGAAGCTTATTATGCTCTTGGGAAATATCAACTTGCCAAGTCAAA
>JBMLQF010000121.1:0-4273 GCA_049241705.1 Fluviicola sp.
ATCCTCGCGCTCATCGAACGTTCCGGTCAACCAGTAATATGGACGACCGAATTGGTCCAAACGCTTGTCGAAACGATCTTCCCAAAATGCATAGGCTTGTCGGCAAACTTTGATCCCTTTCAATTCGGAAACCGACAATTTCGGGATATTCACATTCAAACAAACGCCAGTTGGCAAGCCTTGTTCCAACACCTTCGGGATCAGCTGTGAAGCCACCCATTGTGCAGCTGAGAAATCAGCGTCCGGATCGTAATCGCAATAGGAAAAACCGATGCTCGGAATGTGTTCCATCGCACCTTCTACGGCAGCCGACATGGTGCCGGAATACAGGACATTGGTTGAAGAGTTAGCTCCATGATTGATCCCGGACAATACTAAATCCGGTTTGCGATGCAAGACTTCGTAGACACCCAGCTTTACGCAATCTACCGGTGTACCACTGCATGCATACGAATCAATTCCGTGAAAAATATCCGATTTCTCCAAGCGCAAGGGATGATTGATCGTGATCGCGTGTCCCATTCCCGATTGCGGTTTATCTGGTGCAATGACCACTACTTCACCAAAAGAACGAGCGGCATCCACCAAGGCTGCGATCCCTTTTGCATGCAGGGAATCATCGTTTGTAATAAAAATCAACGGACGGTTCATCTACGCTTTTTTACAAAGATAATATTTCATCTTCGTTGGAAGCAGAATGCTGTGAACCCGAATAGTAACAATTACTGAATTCGGAAACTGTAGATCTTATTCCCGCGGGCACCCAGAACGATGCGGTCATTCCAGGCCACCGGTGAAGATTCCCAAACCACGGGCATTTTGATTTTGTCAATGATCTTTCCGATCAGTCCATCGATCAAATATAGGTTGCCGAAAACGTCTGTAAAGAACACATAGCAGTTCCCGGCCTCATCGTAAAGATCTATTGGAGAAGCCCAGCTATAATGATCCATCGGAATGGAATACTGGACTTTTCCTGTTTGCTTGTTGATCGCCACGAACTCCCCCTTCAGGGAATTTTGAACACGCGAGAATATGCCGAACACCAAATTGGCTGCTTTCTTTTTACCCGGTAAGACCGAAGCAAGAACACCTCCAGAGTTCACTTTTCCGTTGATGCCGTAACCCACGCATTCACGACCTACTCTCCAGACCTCTTTCCCACTCTTTGCATCCAATTTTCGGATGTAGGCCATCCCTTTTTCGCCTTGTTTATCCACCTCATTCCCAATGTACAGATAAGGAGATCCGTTCTTTTCGATATCCACTACCATTGCCGCATCAGTATCATCTAAATTGTCGCAATACCAAACCGGTTTCATGGTCATTAAATTTAAGCAAAACACGTTTCCGGAATTGTCGCCGAAAAAACCGAGATTATTCCATGCTCCAAAACTGGATTCTATCCCAAAAGCTGCAAGGCCTTTGACTTTGTAACGAAACTTGATGTCATCTGAGAATTGCTGATCCTTTCCCACTTTTGTTTTGTAGATCATCCCATTTTCTGCAGGATGGATCCAATATCCTGATTTCGGGTCGATCAAAGAATTGCTATCGAAGGCACCCCATTGGCGGTAAGCATCCGGATCCAAACCAGAGCGGTGCTTTACTTCCTCTCCGGCAAACATGTTGAATACGTAAGCACCAAAACGACCTCTATTCGGGATTCCCTGTCCAACGTACAACAAACCATTCATCCGGGGATCTACGCTAATGGTTCCTTTGATCGGATTATCGATCGTGAGTTCTTCGCGTGTTGGCTTTCCGGTTTCGAAATCCAGAAAGTAAATATCTCCACACAAGGACCCTAAGATAACCTCCGTGGCATCTTTCTTCTTGATGAAATTGATGTCCATCCCATACAACATCTGCTTGGTGCGCTTGGGCCAACGAACGAGTAAAGGCTGTCCTGTCCATCCTGTACCACCGCGCCATACACCTAAACGGGTACTGGCTGTGTCTTCTTGGGTAGTAAACTCCCAATCGATCGCAATCTTGGTTGGTATTCTAGGCAAAAATCCACGCGTTGGCGCGTTTCTATGCGCATTTCCACGGAAACAAAAAATCCCGTTTTCAGTATTGTAGTCACTCGTAAAAAAAATACGTTCTTTGTGGCTGTTTTCACCAATTATATTGTAAATAAGATCTTGGAACTTGCCTTCCTCCCCATTCAGTGCATCGCGAGAGTCACTATCCAACAGGCGTTCAACAAAACCCGGCAACATGTGAACATTGGGTTTGTAGTAATACACAAGGATTCCCAAGCCCAGGTAGCCGAAGCAAAATAGACCCGCATAGATCAGAAAAATGTACACCCGTTTTTTCACGTTATGCTCATACGAAAAGTATGGTATTTGGTTTCAGGATTACGCGTGTTTTCGGGGATTTTCCGTAAACTTGTCCTTTATCAAAATCCTGAACGATGCTAACTCCTCCAGCGGAAAAGAAATTATTCTTACTTGATGCTTTTGCCTTGATCTACCGAGCCTATTTTGCCTTTGCCAAAAATCCACGAATCAATTCGAAAGGACAAAATACATCAGCTGCCTTCGGATTTACGAATGTGCTGATCGATGTCATCAACAAAGAAAAACCAACCCACATTGCGGTGGTTTTTGATGCGCCGGGCGGAGCAACCAATCGAACAGCCGATTACGAGCACTACAAGGCACATCGGGAAGAAATGCCGGAAGATATCCGCAACATGATCGAACCAATCAAGGAGATCATTCGTGCGTTTCACATTCCAATCTTGTTGTTAGAAGGATTTGAAGCAGATGACCTGATCGGTACTTTAGCAAAACGGGCGGAGGAAGAAGGATTCATCACCTACATGATGACACCCGATAAGGATTTTGCGCAATTGGTAAGCGAGAACATTTTCATTTATAAACCCGGACGAGGTGGAGATCCAGCTCAAATTTTAGGCGTTCCGGAAGTTTGTGAGAAGTTCGAAGTGAATGATCCTTCACAGGTAATTGATATTTTAGGCTTGTGGGGCGATGCAGCCGATAACATTCCGGGAATTCCGGGTGTGGGTGAAAAGACCGCGAAAAAACTGATCGCCGATTACGGCTCCATGGAAGGCGTTTTCCAAAACGTAGAGCAGTTAAAAGGCAAAATGAAGGAGAACGTAATCAATTACGAAGAACAAGGTCGTTTGTCGCGTATGCTGGCCACGATCATCACCGATGCTCCGGTACCATTCGATCCGATCGACCTCAATTTGGATGCTCCGGACAAGGACAAGATCCTCGAGATATTTACTGAGTTGGAGTTCCGCAATTTGGCGAAACGCGTTACCGGAGAGGAAATCGTTGTAACTGCAGCAGCTAGCAATGAGAGCGGTCAATTAGACCTGTTCGGAACACAAAGTTTGGTGGAAGTGCAGCAAGCACAACCCACAGCCGGATTAAAAACCATTGTAACGGAAAAACCGAGCTATCATTTGGTGACCCTGCCGGAAGAACGCTCTGCGCTTTTGACAAAACTCCTAGCTCAAACATCGGTGTGTTTTGACACGGAAACTACTGATATCAATGCCCTGCATGCTGACTTAGTTGGCATGTCGTTTTCGTTCACTGCACGTGAAGCATATTACGTTGCCGTGCCGAAAGATAAGGCGAGTGCTCAAGCCATTGTAGATGAATTCAAGCCGTTTTTCGGTAATGAAAAGATCGAAAAAATTGCCCACAACCTCAAATACGACATGCAGGTACTGGCGCGCTACGGCGTTCGTTTGGAAGGTCCGCTCTTCGATACAATGGTAGCGCATTACCTCATCCAACCAGAAGCCAAACAAGGCATGGATTTCTTGGCCCAATATTATCTGAACTACCAACCGATTTCGATCGAAACATTGATCGGCAAGAAAGGGAAGAACCAAGGAAATATGGGCGACCTTCCACCGGAAGCGATTTCAGATTATGCATGTGAAGATGCCGACATTACATTCCAATTGAAGCAGTTGTTTGCGCCTCAGATCGAGAAAGAGCATTTGCGCGACTTGTTCTGGAATATGGAAATGCCTTTGGTACGCGTATTGGCAGAAATGGAAATGGAAGGAGTGGCAATCGATGTTCCTCATCTGAAAGCCTATTCTGAACAATTGGAAAACGAAACGAAAGGCTTGGAAGCATCCATAAAAGAACTTGCCGGCATGGATTTCAATGTGGATTCCCCGAAGCAATTGGGCGATGTGTTATTTGAACACCTGAAGATCTCGTCAAAAGCCAAGAAAACGAAGACGGGTCAATACGCCACATCTGAAGAC
>JBMLQF010000122.1:0-9730 GCA_049241705.1 Fluviicola sp.
CCGACAATCAATTGGTCAACCTGGAAATGTTTTGGCTGAACTACTGCAAAAACTGGAGCGCAACGGTTATCCTTTTGCCCGAGTCAGACTCACCGATATGCGGTATGAACATAGCAAATTGATTGCCGATCTAGATTTACAGCCCAATCAGCGCGTCAAATGGGTTGGACTCAACTTGGAAAGTAGCAAGATCAAATTATCTTCTCGTTTCTTGGAGAATTACCTGCATATTCGTGCCGGAGATTGGTACGATCAAGAACAAATCAATTTACTTCCAGTTCGATTGAAACAATTGAGTTATCTGCGCGAAGTAAAACCAGCTGAACTACTTTTTACTCCCGAAGGAGCAACACTGTATTTGTATTTAGAAAGTCGACCTATCTCCTCATTCAACGGAACAATAGGTTTACAACAAAATCCGGTCACCTTGAAATACCAATTCACCGGTGATGTGCGTCTGCGACTTCAGAATGTTTTGAAACGGGCTGAGCTTTTTGAATTGAACTGGCGAAGTATCCAACCCGGAAGTCCACAACTAAAAACACAGGCGTCTCTACCCTATTTGTTTCGCACACCCTTCGGATTAGATGGACAATTTCAATTGATCAAACGCGATAGCACTTTTTTGGAATTGAAGTCCGGCGTAGGTGTCAGCTATTTCCTCAATGCCGGAAATACGCTTAAAGCATTTTACAAAAATCACCAATCGAACTTATTGAGCGCAGGTAATCAAAGTGGTTTCTCAAACATGGTCAATAATCAGTATGGTTTAGCTATACAACACCAGCAGGTTGATTTTTTACCGAATCCAAGAAAAGGACTTATTTGGGTCTTGGAGGGAAGCGCTGGAAATCGAAGAATCACACGTGACAGTATTGAAAAAAGATCGCTTGTTATAAACGTTTCAGGAAGTATCGATTGGTACATTCCTATCGGCAAACGTTGGGTCTTTAAAACCGGATTGAATACCGAATCCTACATTGCGGATAGCACGCAAACCAATGAACTGATACGTTTTGGTGGAAATATGAATCAACGCGGTTTTTTGGAAGATGAGTTTTACGCTACCACCAGAACCACCGGTAGTTTGGAAATTCGATTTGTACTGGACCAATTCTCCAACCTCTTTCTTTTTTACGATCAAACGTGGTATGAACGCAATGCGCAAAGCTATTTGCAAGATGCTCCCTTTGGCTTTGGAGGCGGAATTCGATTCGGAACCAACATTGGGATCTTCTCACTCACATACGCCCTTGGTAAGCAACAAAACAATCCAATTTTGCTCCGCGATTCCAAAATTCATTTTGGCTACATTGCCTACTTTTAAATATTGAAGTAAAAGTCAAAAAGGGTTTGCACCAAATCATCTTTTTGCTTAACTTCAAGAAAATCATGGAAAAAATCAATACAACTATCAACGATCCAGCGTCATTTACAGAACGTTTCATCAATCAAACAAATCAATGTATTTTCTTAACCGGTAAGGCTGGAACGGGAAAAACAACCTTGCTGCGTAAAATTGTGGAAACCACCCACAAGCAAACTGTGATCGTAGCACCAACGGGAATAGCGGCCTTGAATGCGGGCGGAGTTACAATCCACTCATTTTTCGGATTGCCATTCGGTGGATATATTCCTGAATTCATTCCCGAACCAGTCCTGGCAGGCTCTATCAAACTGGAAACGAAGACCAGTCTGCGCAGACATTTTCATTATAACAGCACCAAACAGCGCTTAATGCGTTCCATGGAACTCTTGATCATCGACGAAGTGAGTATGCTCCGTGCAGACTTATTAGATGCCATCGACCTGAGCCTGCGCTTTGTTAGAAAAAACGATTCCCCTTTTGGTGGCGTCCAAGTTTTGTTCATTGGCGATCTCCTGCAATTACCACCTGTTATTAAACCGGAAGAATGGCAGTACCTGCAAAAATATTACATAGGAATCTTTTTCTTCAATGCCCAGGTGCTTCAGGAGCATGCGCCGGTTTACATTGAACTGAACAAGATCTTTCGCCAAGACGATGAAACCTTTATTGCTGTCCTTAACAATTTGAGGAACAATACGATTACACTGACTGATCAGGAACTTTTGAATCAATATGTGCGACGCGATTTCGATTCCACCAAGGAAGAAGGATATATTACACTCACCACACACAATGCACAAGCGGATGATATGAATCAAAATTCCTTGCTTGCATTAAAAGGTAAGGGTTATCGTTACAAAGCAGAAATTAAGGGCGATTTTCCAAATCATATTTATCCTTTGGATGAACAACTAGAACTCAAAGTGGGTGCACAGATCATGTTCATCAAAAACGACATCTCTTTCGAAAAGAACTTCTTTAATGGGAAGATGGGGAAAATTCAATCGCTATCAGCAGATGAAATAGAAGTTTACTTTCCGGATGAAAAGCGAAGTATCGTTGTGGAGAAGTATGAATGGAACAATATTAAGTACACGTTGAACGAACAAACGGGCGAGATCAAAGAAGAAATCCTAGGAACCTTTGTGCATTATCCGATCAAACTGGCATGGGCCATTACGGTGCATAAAAGTCAGGGACTCACATTCGAAAAGGCCGTTTTGGATATTTCAAAGGTCTTTGCACCAGGACAAGCATACGTGGCGCTTTCCCGTTTGAAAAGCTTAAAGGGACTCGTGCTCTTGCAACCAATTTCCATCAATGGTTTGCATTCTGATCAATCGGTATCAGCATACACTTCAAACAGACCCAGCGATGATCAATTGAACCAGCGCTTGGATCTGGCAACAACGCATTACATCTACCATCGTTTGCAACAAACATTCGACCTGTACGATTACGCCACCAAATGGTCATTGCTCGACGTTGGTATGAAAATACAGGCTCCTAAAACAGAAAAAGGAAAGGACAAAACCTGGGTAGCCACGCAACTACAATTGGTGCAAGCAAGCCTAGCTGCAGCAAAGAAATTTCAAGTGCAGATCAACTCGTATTTTCAAGGCATTCCAAATTGGGACCTCTTGCACGATCGCATTCAGGCAGCTTACGATTATTTTTTCAAAACTTTGGATGCACAAGCCTTCGCTCTGATGAAACGACGTGCAGAATTGAGCTTGATCAAAAAAACTAAACAATATCAGGAGGAGTTGGAGGAACTGGAATTGCTGGTGATCGATAAAGTGTTTGAGTTGAAAAAAGTGCGCTTACTCATGGAGGCAATCGTTACTGGTAGACCTTTAACAAAAGAACAATTGCGGAACGAGGAGATCCAAAACTATGTGATCGCGAAGACAGCTCGAATCCAACAAGAATTGCGTCAATCTGGCAATCTCTTGCAAATGGTAGATGAAGATGAATTGGAATTGCCTTTAAAATCTCGTGATCCGAAAAAAGCGAAAGCACCAAAGGAGATCAAGAAAAGTACTTACGAGGTGACTTTAGAAATGATCGAAAACGGTTTGGAGTTGGAAGCCATCGCACGAGAAAGACAACTCGGGCTGAGTACCATTCAAGGTCACGCAGCGCAATTGATCCAACAAGAGAAAATCGATGTTACCGCTGTTTTGTCTCATGAAAGAATCAAAGAGATCGAAGCCCTATTAGAAGGAAAAGAAACTATGTCCTTAGGCAAAATCAAAGAAGAATTAGGCGATTCTGTTTCGTATGGAGAATTGAAAATGGTTCAAGCATCAAAACTATTGTGAAATGAAAAAGGTAAAGATTGGAATAAACGGATTTGGTAGAATTGGTCGTCTGGCTTGCCGAATCATTAGCGAACGTGAAGATGTGGAAGTTGTTGCTATCAATGACCTTCTGGAGACGGATTACATGGCGTATTTGCTGAAATACGATTCCACACATGGGAAATTCAAAGGCTCGGTTGAAGTCAAAGACGATCATTTCTATATCAACGGAGCTCGCATTGAAACCAGTGCTGAAAAAGACCCCGCAAACATTCCATGGAAAGCAGCTGGTGTTGATGTGGTACTAGAATGTACCGGATTATTCTTAACTCAGGAAAGTGCCAGTAGCCACCTGAATGCAGGAGCTCGAAAAGTAGTGCTCTCGGCACCAGCAAAGGATGATACCCCAACATTTGTGATGGGTGTCAATCACATGACCATGTTAGCGAATCAACACATCGTTTCAAACGCATCTTGTACTACCAACTGTTTGGCTCCAATCGTGAAAGTGCTGGATGAACAATTCGGAATCGTTGAGGGATTGATGAGTACCGTGCATGCCGTTACAGCTACTCAGAAATCTGTTGATGGACCAAGTAATAAAGATTGGCGCGGAGGGCGCAGTGCTTATCAGAATATCATTCCTTCCAGTACTGGTGCTGCCAAGGCCGTTGCTTTAGTTTTACCGCAATTAAAAGGCAAACTTACCGGAATGGCCTTCAGAGTACCTACCCCGGATGTTTCCGTAGTAGACCTGACGGTGCGCTTGGAAAAACCTGCTTCGTACCAAGCTGTATGTGACGCAATGAAAAAAGCCGCAGATGGCGAGTTGAAAGGAATCTTGGCTTATACCGAGGAAGATGCTGTTTCGCAGGACTTTGTGGGCAATGCGCACACCGCTATTTTCGATGCAAAAGCTGGAATAGCCTTGAATGAGCACTTTGTAAAAGTGGTGGCATGGTATGACAATGAATGGGGATACGCCAACAAGTTGGTTGATTTGGCGTCCTATGCCGCGAATCTGTAAAGGGAATACGTATTTTTGCCGCATGTTCAAACGATTTCCACTGCTTTTACTGTTTCCGCTGATTTATGTGTTACTCGACATCTGGATACGCTGGGAATTGTTGGGTTATTACAAGCCCAAACAACTAACGGCATATGGACTTTCGTTAATCGCAGCACTGAGCATCTACTTTTTCAGCGTTTATTGCTTGCAACGCTTGCGCAGGAGAAAATGGGCATACTGGCCTTTGTTGATCCTTTATACTGTTTACATAGTTGTGGCGGTGATCGCATCGTATCTTTTCTTCGTATTCAATGGTTTCTATCCGAACTATTACACGTTCGAATACTTTAAGAACGAACCTTTGAGTGCGTTTGTACTCTTGAAAGACTCCGTGAATCTGACAGACATGCTGTTGTTCTCAATTGGTTTTTCCGGCTTATTGTGGTATTTCCGAAAGATCACTAATGAAACAAACCGCTTCAATACGCGTCTTTCGTTTAGTCTAACCGGATTACTAGCTCTTACCGGGTTGATCTTGGGCAGTGGTTTCATCAAGAAATATGATCAGTGTTTGATCGTAGACACCAACTTTTCTTCGGCCATTATTCGCCACGTGATCGACTATGACCCGAATCCTTCATTCAAAGGAAAAGGTCTACAAGCCCGAACACCAATTGACCTTCCTAAAGTTGGAAAGCCCAAACCGTTCAATGTGCTCGTGATCTTATGTGAAAGTTTGCGCAACCAAAATTTGGGACCATATGGATATGAGCGCCCGACTACGCCACATTTGGATCAATTCCAAAAAGAAAATTCGAACAATCTTTTCGTCTTTGAGAAACCGTACAGCGTCTCCACTACTACCATGTTGGCAGTTCCCGGAGTACTAACCGGAACAGGTGCTTATCAAGAACCAGAGGTGTTTTACAGTCAACCATTCATTTGGGATTACGCCAAAATGCTGAATTACCATACGTTTTTCCTGAGTTCGCACACCATGAAATGGTACCGCTTTGATCGATTCTACGCCAATGCGCAATTGGATTATACCTGGAACAAAGAAACAAGTGGCAAACCCTTCTTCAACGACTTAGGTGTAGACGACAAGCATACAATTAACGCATTTAAACAACATGTTCTTCAGAAAAAAGATGATCCTTTCTTTGGCGTTGTACAATTGAATGCAACCCACTACCCCTATCGAATCCCGAAAAAGTATCAAAAATGGAGCGGTACATTCGTGGATGAGTACGACAACTCGATCTTCTATCAAGATGCTTTATTGGGTGAATTGTTTGCCAGCTTAAAAGACAGTGGTTTACTAGAAAACACCGTTATCCTGCTCACTTCAGATCACGGAGAATCATTAAAAGACCACAATAACATTGGCCACGTAGATAGTTACTACATCGAAACCATCAGCGTACCATTGCTATTATACGTTCCACAGAAAATTGCAGGAACACTTCCACAGGCCACGATTCGTGAAAATTGCAAGCGCGCAGTATCAACCATAGACATTGCCCCTACCATTGTTGACCTACTTGATCTGGAGGAAGAACCCAGCTTATCGAACATACGCAAAGAATTTACCGGATTCAGTCTCTTTAAACCTGTTCCAAAAGATCGATGTATCCTAACGATGAACAACAGTAAGATCGCACGTTTCAAGGTGGGGCTTTCGATCTTGCAAAATGACTTGCATTACATCCACCGCATGAACATCGTTCCGAATCGTGCAGAGGTGTATCATGTGGGTCGAGATCCAAAAGAGGCGAACGATCTTGCGCCATTCATTCAACGCAAACGATTAGCGAGCATGTTCCGTTACATGAAACAATTCCCGATCACAGAAAAATACTTGCCTAAAGGGGAATAAAAAAATCCCGATCAAAGACCGGGATTTTCGCAATATCAAGATTTCGATTACAAACCGAAAGCAGCTTTTACTTTATCGGCATAATCCAATTTCTCCCACGTGAACAATTCAACATCCAATGTTTTCACTGTTCCGTCTGGAGCTTTGAATGATTTCGTTACTACTTCGTTCTTACGACCCATGTGTCCGTAAGCAGCAGACTCCGAATAGATCGGGTTGCGCAATTTCAAACGTTGCTCGATCGCATACGGACGCATATCGAAGATCTCTTCAACTTTACGTGCGATATCACCATCTGTCATATCAACCTTTGCTGTTCCGTAAGTATTGATAAACAATCCACATGGCTTCGCTACACCGATCGCATAAGAAACTTGAACCAACACCTCATCACACAAACCAGCAGCAACCAAGTTCTTCGCAATGTGACGTGTAGCATAAGCAGCTGAACGGTCAACTTTTGAAGGATCTTTTCCAGAGAAAGCACCACCACCGTGAGCACCTTTACCACCGTAAGTATCAACGATGATCTTACGACCCGTCAAACCAGTATCTCCGTGAGGTCCACCGATCACGAATTTTCCCGTAGGATTGATGTGGTATGTGATCTGATCATTGAACAATGCTTGTAATTCAGGCTTCAATTTCGCTTTCACACGTGGGATCACGATCTCGATGATATCTTTTTTGATCTTCGCCAACATGTTCGCTTCCGTATCAAAATCATCGTGCTGCGTAGAAACAACAATTGTATCGATACGTTGAGGTACGTTGTCATCAGAATACTCGATCGTAACTTGCGACTTTGCATCCGGACGCAAATAACCGATCAAAGTTGACTCGTTGTTACGGATGTGAGACAATTCTTGCAAGATCTTGTGTGCGATATCCAAAGCCAACGGCATGTAATTTTCCGTTTCTTTCGTCGCGTAACCGAACATCATTCCTTGGTCACCAGCACCTTGAGCTTCAGCTTTCGCTTCAAAATCATTATTCGTAACAATGCGGTCAACACCTTGGTTGATGTCATCAGACTGATCGTGAATTGCTGAAAGGATACCACAAGAATTTGCTTCGAACATGTATTCAGATTTCGTGTAACCGATCTTGCGGATCACTTCACGTGCAATACTTTGTACATCCAGATATGTATTTGTTTTTACCTCTCCGGCCAGTACAACTTGACCTGTGGTTACCAATGTTTCACATGCAACTTTGGAAGATGGGTCAAAAGCCATGAAATGGTCGATCAACGCATCAGAGATCTGGTCAGCAACTTTATCCGGGTGCCCTTCAGAAACGGATTCTGAGGTAAACAAATATGACATAGTATGATATATTTAAAATGTGCGGGCGAAATTAGTGAAAAAAAAAGGATTTGAAAGGGCTAGAAAAAAATTGTTTCTGTGTAATCTACTAAAACAATAGATTATTTCTTTCTCTGTACAATTAAAATCGCAATTATCAGCGCAATAGTAAGTACAACTCCCCCCAAAACCAACCCATTTGTTTCAATAAAAATCGTACTGTTAAAAGTCTCCTTTCCATTAGGCCAATTATGAGAATCAGATAAGTTCATCAATGGGTGCATAGTTTTTATTATTTTAACGCTACACTTAAAAATAGCAATTACTTTTGTTGCACAAAACGCAGGCATAATGGCTACCGGACTAATTGATATTTTTGCGGAAGAATTCGAGCACTTGATCAAGGAGTTTCAATTGCCCCTGCAAAATCAAATCCTGACCTTTTCATTGCTGTTGTTCATCATTCTGCTTTCTCCAATTATCCTGCGTCGTGTCAAGATACCAGCCCTGATCGGACTGATCATTGCCGGTGTGATCATTGGACCACACGGATTCAACATGATCTCAGAAACAAACATGAAAGAAGGATTCATGGGAATGTTCTCGAAAATTGGTTTGTTATACATCATGTTCATGGCCGGATTGGAATTAGACATGCATGAATTCAAACGCCATCGCAACCGATCGATCGCTTTCGGCGTGTTTACTTTTATCATTCCACTTGCCTTGGGTTACCCGCTTTGCAAACATGTGCTTGGCTTGAACGATATGGCAAGTTTGCTGACAGCCAGTATGTTTTCCACGCACACCTTGGTTGCTTATCCGATCGTTACGAAATATGGGATTTCAAAGATCCAATCCGTTGCAATCGCAATTGGTGGCACCATTCTAACAGATACGGCGGTATTGATCATTCTTTCAGTTATTTCCGGATCGGACGGCGGTGAGATCAACACCAACGTATTGCTACAATTGTTGATCACACTTTCGATCTTCAGCTTGATCATGTTTTGGGTTATTCCAAAACTTTCGCGTTGGTTCTTCAGCAAATTGGAATCAGAGAAATCATCTCAGTACATCTACGTGTTATCCGTTCTGTTTTTTGCTGCTTTCTTGGCCGAAGCCGCAGGTATTGAAGCGATCATTGGAGCATTCGTCGCCGGTTTGGTATTAAACAGATTAATCCCGCACAGTTCTACCCTTATGAATCGCATTGAATTCATTGGTAGCGCCCTATTTATCCCCTTCTTTTTGATTTATATAGGCATGGTGGTAAACCTCACCAAACTAGCTGGAGATTGGTGGGCTTGGGCCATCGCAGGAATTCTAACCGGATTTGCTCTAATCTCTAAATTCCTGGCTGCTTGGACAACCCAATTGGTTTTCCGAATGAAATCCGTAGATCGCAAGATCATATTTGGTTTGAGTTCAGCGCATGCCGCCGCTACTTTGGCCATCATCAAAGTTGGTTTCGACAAAGAGATCTTAGATATTTCGATTGTGAATGGAACCGTTATCCTTATTTTGATTACCTCTTTGGTCGCTTCCTTCGTTACCGAAAGCGCCAGTAAGAAAATGTTGGTAGAACAAGCCAAGAATGAACCCATGGAAGGTCCTTTGCGAAGAAGCCAACACTTACTTGTTGCGGCCAACGAACTGCAAGGGAACGAACAATTATTGGACTTTTCCATTTTGATCACAGATAAAAAAGTTGTCAATCCGATCTCGGTTGTTAGTGTGTTGGAAAATGATCAGGATGTAGAAAACCGCATTCGCAAATCACGGAAGTATATTGATGAATTCGTTAACTATTTTTCAAGTAGTGAGATGAGCATTCAAGCAACCGCTACCATTGATCACAAT
>JBMLQF010000123.1:0-6567 GCA_049241705.1 Fluviicola sp.
GCTTTGAAACAACAAGAGGAAGCGAATAAACTAATCAAGTCGTTCCCGGAACGCGAAGATGTGCAGGTACTAAATGGGCGATACGGTGCCTATTTGAAGATTGGGAAAGACAATTTCAAATTGCCGAAAGGAACAGAGCCGGAAAAACTGACTTTGGAGGAGTGTTTAGCCATTGCAGCTGATCAAGCTTCTGCCCCAAAGAAAAAGTTCGTTCGTAAGAAAAAGTAGCTGATGGCGCAGTATTGTGGGCTTTTACGAGTTATCCACGTTCTGCTTTTCATTCTTCATTACGCGAGCTTCATTAGTGATCCGATTTGCGGATAACTTTGCTTTCAAAGTAACGTTTGATGAAAGATCTATCCATTTATTTTCAGCCCATTGTTATGCCTGAAGAACTACCTTTAGGTAGTATCGGGGAGTCTATGGACACACATACCGAATCTGGCTTTCCAGAATTGAAGAAAGGCGATATCGCTTTGATGTATGTGCCGGAGTTTCGCAATGGGTATCCGGAATTACATAATAAAAAGGATGATCGTTTTCGTTTTGCCTTCCAACAGTTGTATGCAGGTTTAGGCTGGTCGCGAAGAATTGTGGATCTTGGAGATCTGTTACCGGGAGAATCGGTAGACGACACCTATTTTGCGGTGCGTCAAATTGTTGCTGAATTGGTGAAATCTGATATTCTTCCAATAGTTATCGGAGGTTCTCAAGACCTAACTTATGCAGTTTATCAAGGTTATGAGCAGTTGGAGCAATTGATCAACGTCATGGCAATCGACAATCGTTTGGACCTGGGTGATCCGGAAGCTCCGCTAGGTGTGCACTCCTATGTGAACAAACTATTGATGCATCGTCCGTGCTTCCTATTCAATTTCGCAGTTTTGGGATATCAAACGCCTTTGGTACCGCAAGGTGAACTGGATCTGTTTGAAAAATTGTATTTCGATACAATTCGTTTGGGAGAGTTCAATGCAGATTTTAGGGTAGGTGAACCCTTGTTGCGCAACACAGATCTTTTATCGATCGATTTACAGTCTTTACGAGCAAGCGATTTTCGCGGAGAATATTACCAGGAGCCAAATGGTTTCTTCAATCATGAAATGTGTCAAATTGCAAAATATGCCGGAGTGAGCGATAAATTAACAGCCTTAAGTATCTGTAATCTGTTACCAGGTGGACTGGGACGTGCCGAGCATCAGCAAGTGGCACAATTGATCTGGTATTTTCTGGATGGTGTAGCGCAACGATATGGCGATTTCCCACATGGCTCTAAAAAGAGTTACATCAAGTTCACGGTATTCTTGGACGAGATAGATCACGAAGTGGTTTTCTATAAGAGTCCGAAAAGTGAACGCTGGTGGATGGAAGTTCCGTATCCGCCCAATGAAGGCTCTAAATTCGAACGACATCACATGGTTCCTTGCAATAAACAAGATTATGACAATGCATTGACTGGCGACATACCTGACCTATGGTGGAAAACTTATCAGAAATTGGGTTAAACCTGTGTTAAAAAAAGGTATCTTCAACAAATGATTGTGGAAAACACATTCGGATTGCAGGAAAAATTTTTGATTCTTGCAAAAAATACTTATTTTGGTCGCCGATTGGCTAAATTTTGTTAAAAGCCTACTAGTGATCATACCGTACTAAGTACACTGTTTATGAAGAAAAGATTACTTGTATTATCTGCGTGGTTGATTGGTTCAGCCAGTGTTTTTGCTCAGCAGGATCTTGCTTTGACGCACTTTATGTACAACAAATTTGCTGTGAATCCTGGAGCAACAGGAATCGAAGAAGGTTTGTGTGGAAATTTGCTTTACCGCAATCAATGGGATAAAGTAAATGGTGCGCCAAATTCGGCACTGTTTAATGCTGAAATGAACCTGTCTGAGTGGATCAATGCCGGAGCGGGTATCAATTTTACGCATGATGCGATTGGATTCTCACGCAGAAATTTCGCGACTTTGAATTTTGCATGGCATTTCAATTTACCATTTGGTACTTTAGGAGTAGGTGCAAGTGTTGGGATCGCAAACATGGGGATGGATCCGACATGGGTTCCTCCGACAACTTTAGCAGATGGTGCCTTGCCAGCAGCGAGTGGAGCGACAGGCTTGGATGCTAATTTTGGTGTTTATTTGAAAGGCCAAAACTGGTATGCTGGTTTGTCTTCAACACATTTACCAGCGTCTCCTTTAGCGTTGAATCCAAACTCGAATAACCCAAATGGTGTTACTGCCTTGGATTATAACTTGGCACGTCACTACTACGTGATGGGTGGTTACACTTTAGAGAACGTTGGTTCAAATGGAAAAGTAGATATCCAAATGTTGGGTCAAACGGATGCTGTGAAATTTACTGCAATGGTAAATGGACGATACATTCACAATAATTTATTTTACGGTGGTTTAGGTGTGCGTTACACGGATGCTGTCGCTGTATTATTAGGTTACAAGTTTATCGATAAAACTTTGGGGAACAATGCGCGTATCAATGGATGGGCGGGTTATTCGTACGATCTATCAATCGGTAAGATTTCGAATATTTCAAGAGGTACGCATGAGATGGCAGTGAAGTTCTGTTACATCCCATTCATACCAATTACGAAATCAAAACACCCTAGATGGTTGTAAAATCAAAAAAAAATTAAAAATCTTTGTAACCATTTTTGAAACGGTTTCGTTATATCGCAAGATTGATCCTGTAGTATGTTAACGATAGATTCGGAACTGTAAAACTGAACTAGAATGAAAAAACTGTTGTTTGTCGGTTTAATTGGAGCCTTCCTCGCATCATGTAGCTCACGCAGTGGGCACTTGACGGGAGTGATGGGTCGACGCGTTTACCAACCAGAGATTCCTCTCGGTATGGTTTACATTCCATCAGGTTCGTACAACATGGGAGAAAACGATCAGGACGTTCCGTTCTTGCACCAGACGCGTGCTAAGACGGTTTCCGTTCAGGCGTTCTACATGGATCAAACGGAGATTACGAACAATGAGTACCGCCAATTCGTAGAATGGGTACGTGACTCAATGGCTCGTGAGCGTATTTACGCAGGTTTGGAAGAAGACGAGGATGCGATGGATTATATCAACTACACGGACATGTACTTCGATGAAGGAGGTTTGGAGTATGTTGAGTTCGATCCAGGAAACCGTGATGAGAACCGCGCTATTTTTGCGTTGAACTGGGATCGTCGTTTCTCTTACGATGACCCTGAGTTGTTGCCTTTGTTAGCTGATATGTATTATCCGCAACCTGAGCGCTTCTACCAACGTCGTGAGTTTGATACGCGTAAGTTCATCTTCAAGTACTACTGGATTGATTTGCGTGAAGCAGCTCGTCGTGGTCGTATTGAGATCGTTCCTAACGGTATCGATAATCAAGGAAACGTTGTTTCTCAAGAGCACCGTCAGTTGAATACGCCTCCACATCCATTTACTGAGGAGCCTCAGGGTATGGACAAGGATATGGGCTTCTTCAACAAGAAAGGTCAAAACAGTGCGATTCGTGGGCATGACAACCGTCAGCGTTTCATTATCAATGAAGAAACACCAATTTTCCCAGATACTTTGTGTTGGGTTCGTGACTTTACTTACTCGTTCCACGATCCAATGACAAACATGTACTTCTGGCATCCGGCTTACGACAATTATCCGGTAGTTGGTATTACTTGGGTTCAGGCAAAAGCATTCTCCATTTGGCGTACACAGTTGTTGAATAGCTGGTTGCAAGCAATGGGAGATTTGTTTGTGAACGATTTCCGTTTACCTACTGAGGCTGAATGGGAGCGTGCTGCGCGTGGTGATTTGAATAACTCGCCTTATCCTTGGGGAGGTCCATATATCCGTAACGAATCAGGATGTTTCTTGGGTAACTTCAAACCAATGCGCGGTCGTTACTTCGAGGACGGAGGTTTCCACACTGTGAAAGCATATTCTTACAACCCGAACGGTTGGGGTCTATACTGTATGGCAGGAAACGTTTCTGAGTGGTGTGAAACTGCTTATGATGAGTCGATGTATGAATTCTCTCACGATTTGAACACGGATTACCGTTACGATGCAATGGACTGGGATCCACCGGCCATGAAGCGTAAAGTATTGCGTGGAGGTTCATGGAAAGACGTTGGTTATTATTTAATGACATCAACTCGTACATACGAGTACCAAGATACTGCTAAGTCCTACGTAGGATTCCGAAATGTAATGACGCATTTGGGTCGTGGTGGGCGTGACTTCTCAAGAGAAGGCGGCGAAGAAATTCGTAGCGATATCCAACTTCGCTAAGAATAAACAAACAATTACAAAACAAAAACTTTAGTTAAACCTAAAAAACAAAGAAAACTATGAAACCAGGAAGTAAAGGATGGAAAAAGTTTATGGCGAAACTCTACGGTTTCGGTGCGGCAGTCGTTATCGTTGGGGCCTTGTTTAAGATCATGCACTGGCCAGGTGCGGGACCAATGCTTGTAATCGGACTATCTACAGAGGCAATTATCTTCATTTTCTCGGCATTTGAACCGATTCATGAGGATCCAAACTGGGAATTGGTTTACCCAGAACTAGCATTAGGTCATTCAGATGATTTGGATCACGATGCATTGCCAGCTGCAAAAGGTGGCCGTGGAGGAAATGGTACTGGTATCACTGAGCATTTGGACAAAATGTTGGAAGAAGCTAAGATCGACGGACAGTTGTTAGAGCGTCTAGGTGACGGAATGCGTCAATTGGGCGAAAATGCGGCTCAATTGAAAGGAGTTACTTCTGCAGCAGCAGCTACTGATTCATACGTTTCTTCTTTGCAAGCTGCTTCTGATAAAGTTGCTTCTTTGTCTGAGGCTTATGAGCGTGCTTCTGTGTCTATCTCTGGAATGACTTCAAATACACAAGAAGGTGAATCATTCGGTGAGCAAATGCAAAAAGTTTCTAAAAACTTGGCTGCTTTGAACAATGTATACGAATTGCAATTGAAAGGTTCTTCTGCTCACTTGGAGGCTACTGAGAAATTCCAAGCTCAAGTTATTGAGATGATGGCTAACTTGTCAGCGTCTGCAGAAGATACGAGATTGTATAAAGAAAACATGGCTATGTTGTCTAAGAACTTGACAGACTTGAACAACGTTTATGGCAACATGTTGAAAGCTATGACAATTACACGCGACTAATTTTAGGGTTGTTACTTTATAAATTATTCACATTAGTTTATTGTTAACCAATAAATAAAATTAAGTCATGGCAGGAGGAAAAGAAACCCCGAGACAGAAGATGATCGGTATGATGTACTTGGTATTGACAGCGCTTTTGGCGTTGAACGTATCAAAGTCCATCCTCGACGCTTTTGTCGCAATTGAAGAAAACATTCAGAAATCTAACATTGCACATCTTGAAAGAGGAAATGTTTCGAAAAGTGATGTTAGTGGTGAATTAAAGACAACGCCTAATAACGCTGAGAATAAATTGAAGCGTGAGAAGTTGCAAGCTATCTTGAAGCAAATGGAAGAGGTCGATAAGATCACAGCCGTAATGATTCAGGATATTGATAAGATCAAGATGGATATTCTTGAGAAATCAGGTGAAAATGTAAAGGATATCAAAGAAAACGATGAGTTGACTTTGATCTGGAAAAAAGGAGATGGTGTTCAACCAACTCGTATGAACCTGATGGCAGTTCAAGCGAAAGACCAGTATGATGTGCCAATGCACGAGATCATCGGTGAGGATATTAAAAATCCTACTGCAGCTGGTAAAAAGCTTTGGGCTGATTTCTTGAAATATCGTTCTGATTTGGTGAAGTTAGTTGGTAGCTACAAGATGGGTGGAAAATCATTTTCTATCACTCCAAAGGATATCAATGAGTTCAAAACAAATGCTGATCTAGTGAAATCTGTTGAGAAAATGATTGCTGGTTCTAAGGCAAATATCAAAGATGACGGTGAAGCATTGGCTGAGATCTACATCGGATTGACGAAGCCGGAGCGCATGAAAGTACACGACATGGAAGGTGTTCACTGGATTGGTGCGTCATTTGACCACTCTCCATTGGTTGCAGCAGTAGCAACTTTGTCATCAATGCAACAAGATATCTTGACTGCACGTGCGAAGGCTATGGCTCACTTGAAATCTAAAGTTTCAACTGGTGAATACTCATTCAATAAAATTGTTGGTTTGGCTTACGGACCTTCTATCGCCAATACAGGTGACGAAGTTGAGTTGAAAGTAATGATGGCTGCATTTGACTCTGATAACCAACCTACAGTAACTGGTCCTGGTACTATTACTGTTGCTGATGGTCAGGGTACTTTGAAAACAAAAGTTGCTGGTGGTGCTGAAATGGTATTGAACGGTACTGTATCGATCAAGAACAAATCAGGTGTTACTAAAACTGAGAACTGGACACACACAATTAAAATCATGAAACCTCAAGGTACTGTATCTCTTCCTGAGTTGAACGTACTTTACAAAGGTTATGATAACAAAGTAGAAGGTGTTGCTTCAGGTTACGATCAAACTGTTTTGAACGGGAATGGAGTTTCTTTGACTAAGTCTGGAAACGGAT
>JBMLQF010000124.1:0-3754 GCA_049241705.1 Fluviicola sp.
TCCCATCGGAATCAGTGCAGGCGCTTTTTTAGTATTCTACTTACTTTTCAAGCGCTTCATCCATAACCGCCTGAAGATCCTTTATCGTTCGATCAGAACCGGTAAAATGAGCAATGAGGCAGCCTTTGAAATCTCCATGACCAAAGACATTATTGGGGAAGCAGAGGTGGAAACGAAAAAATGGGCAGAGGAAAAACAAACCGAGATCGTTCAACTGAAAGAACAAGACAAGTTTCGTAGAGAATTTCTTGGAAATTTAGCACACGAGTTAAAAACACCTGCATTTGCAATTCAAGGCTACGTATTGACATTGCTTGAAGGAGGTATTGATGATCCGCAAGTGAACCGCAAATTTCTGGAAAGAGCTTCCAAAGCTATCGACCGCATGACGTCTATCTTGGAAGATCTGGATACCCTGACGAAACTGGAAGTCAACGAACTGAAACTCGAAATGCGTCATTTTGATATGCGTGATCTAGCGAAAGAAGTGATGGAATCATTTGAGATCAAGGCGAAAGAAAAATCCATTTCCTTACGGTTTGAAAAAGATTATCCGAAAGAAAAATTGGTAAAGGCAGATCGCGGGAAAATTGCCCAGGTTCTAACAAATCTCATAGGAAACTCCATCGCCTACGGAAATGAAGGCGGTACCACCACAGTTCGTTTTTACGAAGTCGATGATCTGATCACTGTGGAAATTTCAGACAATGGTCCGGGTATTGATCCAAAACACATTCCACGTCTATTTGAACGCTTTTACCGCGTGGAGCAAAGTCGTAACCGAAACGAAGGTGGCTCCGGTCTTGGATTGTCTATCGTAAAACGCATCCTGGAATCGCACGGCCAAACGATATCGGTTCGAAGTACGGTAGGTGTGGGAAGTACTTTTACATTTTCACTGGATAAATTCCAAGGGAATTCCAATACCGTGATCTCGTCTAAAGGCGTTGTGATCAAACCTTAAAACTCAAAGTAGTTCGATAGCTGCCAAACTTTCTCTTTGAAACGTTTCTTTATCGGTGGTTTGAAGAACAGACTCCAATCCATTTCTCTCAGCTAAATACAATTGCTCACTTTGACCGGGTGTTGCAATTAGAATTGCCTTTTTTCCAAGCACAGCCAGATCCATGAGCGTGGAATATCCGTTACGTGATAAGATCAAATCAGCACTCAAAATGGCCTGATCACCCAACTCCCAATCATGGATCAATTCAACATTAGCAGGTATTTCACGTGAAAACCGTTCCGGACAAATGATCGTCATTTTTTGGACACTGTTCGAAGCGATTTTCAGAAATAGTTCGAAGAGTTGATCCGCATAAGGTTCCGGACCGCTGACTACGGCAACAATCCCACCACCTTGTTTTGGTGCGTCCATCAACTGAAAACGCGAATAAAAACCAATGTGTGTACAATTCGGGTGGTCTCCAAGACTCAATTTTCCTGCAAGATTCTTTTCGCGGTCATCAAAAAGCCAGATCTCGTTGAAATCAATCAGCCAGTTCTTATGCAACATAGAAACCATGCGTGGAGTATCTTCCGGTAAATTCAGCTGATGGGTTAGAAAAATACTGTGAATGCGCGGATGACGGAAACCATAGCGATGATCGGACAGGATCACATCGATAGCATCATTCTTCACCAAGTCCCGAACCAATCGCAGGTCTCTCCGGATAAACTTGGGACCTTTCAACAAATTGCGAATTCCTTCCAAAACGAAATTCCCATCACCTTTAAAACGCAGATTAGACCCTTCAAGATCTAAAGTTCTACCTTGAAAATTGTACGCTTGAATAACGGATATCTGTTCCCTACTCCCGGCAAAGATCACGGCATTCCCTTGTTCTTCCAATTGTCGGATCAAGGAAATAGAGCGAGCCACATGTCCCAAACCCCAATCGAAACAGGCGAAAAGAATGCGCTTGTGCTGAAGTTCAGAAGGACGCATTTACTCGACGCGTTTCATTTGCAACGGTGCTGCTTTTGAAAGCACGTACGGGAAGTTCTCCTCCACGAACGAACTTGGATCTAAACCAAACTCGTTCTTTTCTGTAAGCGACATGCCTTTGATATAGAAATATGCATTCAGGATCACTTTATGGAACCACGGCAACTCGTTGTCATTCGACAAGAATTTGCGGATCACCACAAAGCGGAAATCACCGATGTGGTCACTGTGATGGTATTCGCAAGCATAGCGCGATTTGATCTCAATCTCACCTGCTTGTACCATTTCTTCTACAACCTGTTTAAACATCGTATCCAGTTTTGGCTGAACTCGGAATCCTAGTTTGAAATCCACACGGATCAAATCATTTTCATCGTGTTTCGTAACCTTGTATTCTTTTGTATACGGTTCATCAGCTGTACTCACGTGAACAAACCAATAGCGCTCAGCGCGTTTTGGTTGTTGTTCCAAGATCGAATAGAAGACCTTCGACTCCACTTCATCTACACGATCAGCACTTGTCAAATAAACCAGGTGTGTGGCATAGGTCGGAATTTGCTCGTCAGCTGACAATTTTTGCAATACTGGTAGGTAATTTTTGATCTTAACGAACTCCAAATAGCTCGTACGTATGATCTTACTTTTGAAGATGATGTACATGATCGCAATTAGCACAATACCGATAATCAACGTGATATAACCTCCATGTGGAAACTTATCGATCTGTGCCACTGCGAATCCACCTTCAATCACGAAAAATGCTGCAATTAAGGTAAATCTCAATACTGGATTCCAGTGTTTCTTGGCCATATAGAAAATCAACAACACGGAAGTTGAGATCATTGCTAGAACAATCGACAATCCGTAGGCTGCTTCCATGTTCTCTGACTTCTCAAAGTACCAAACCACACCCAAACAACCGAACATCAGCATCCAGTTCACTGATGGAATGTACAATTGTCCTTTAATGTCAGAAGGGAAATTCACTTTAACACGCGGCCATAAATTCAATCGGATCGCTTCGTTGATTAGAGTAAACGAACCTGAAATCAACGCTTGAGAAGCTACAATTGCCGCTGCTGTTGCAATGATAATAGAAGGAATCTTGAACCACTCAGGGACTATCATATAAAAGGGATTTTCCTCATTGATAAATCCATTCGCATGATGATTTAATAAATAAGCACCTTGACCGAAATAATTGATGATCAACATGGCTTTCACAAAGATCCAACTTACACGGATGTTCTCTTTTCCGCAGTGTCCCAAATCCGAATACAATGCTTCTGCTCCTGTTGTACATAGGAAAACTGCACCAAGAAGCCAGAATCCCTCCTTGTAGTTTGTCAACAGGTCATAGGCATAATACGGATTAAGTGCTTTTAGTATGGTGAAATCATTCATTAAGGAAGAGAATCCAACAAAACCTAGCATCAAGAACCATATCATCATGACCGGCCCAAATGCCCTACCGATAAACTTCGTTCCGAATTGCTGAATAATAAATATAGATATGATCACACCAACAATGATCGGAGTAGTTGGTATATCCTTATTTACATAAGACAACCCTTCTATTGCCGAAGAAACCGAAATCGGTGGTGTAATTATTCCATCCGCCAAAAGCGCTGCTCCTCCAATCATGGCCGGTATTACCAACCATTTCTTACGGCGGCGAACCAAGGTGTACAAAGAGAAAATCCCTCCTTCTCCTTTATTATCTGCGCGCAAGGTAATGATCACATATTTCAATGTAGTCTGAAGTGTCAATGTCCAAAAGATACACGACAATGCGCCAAGAATCAA
>JBMLQF010000125.1:0-29355 GCA_049241705.1 Fluviicola sp.
AATAGGTTGGCATGAACGGAGAAGTACTTTTCCCAAGCACGTCTTTTTTTACGATATATAAGGTGGCTCCGGCAGGGCCCAGGTTCTTTTGAGCACCAGCGTAAATTAGATCGAAATCAGATACATTGATCTCTTTTGAAAAGATGTCAGAGGACATGTCACACACCAATGGAAGATCTGTTTTTGGGAAATCTTTGAATTGGGTACCGAAGATCGTGTTATTCGAAGTGAAGTGGATGTAATCAGCATCCGTTGGAACTTGAAAACCTTTCGGGATATAGCTAAAGTTCTTATCTTCAGATGATGCGAATACGTTCACATCGACGCCCACTTTCTTCGCTTCTTTGATGGCTCCTGACGCCCAGGTTCCGGTATTGATATATCCAGCACGCTTCGTGTCGCGCATCATATTCAAAGCAGCAATAGTGAATCCAAGAGTGGCACCACCTTGTAAATAAAGCACTTCATAATCATCAGAGATCGAAAGGGCATCTTTTACAAGTTGACGAGCTTCTTCCATTACGGATTCGTAATCTTTACTACGATGAGAAACTTCCAAGATCGAAAGACCGTTGAAGTCGATCACTGCTTCTGCAGCTTGTTTGAACACTGTTTGTGGCAAGATACAAGGCCCTGCGCCAAAATTGTGCTTTTTCATGGATATATGGTTTGAATTTAAAAATGTAAAGTTCGTTTTTAAACCGATATACTAAATCGAAACAGGGCTTTTTTTAAGAATAAAAATCATTGAAATTACCTGAGATCGAATAGGGCAAAAAAAAAGCTTGCAGATGCAAGCTTTCAATTTATTCTTCAGTTTTCTTAGTTGTCTTTTTTGGCGCAGCGGCTTTCTTAGGAGCGGCTTTTTTTTCCGCTTTAGGAGCTGCAGCTGCTTTTTCAGCCTTTGGTGCAGACTTCTTTTCAGCTTTCGGAGTAGCTGCTGGTTTAGCGGCTGTTGCTGTTTTGCGTTTTCTGCTGTTTCCGTAAGTTCCTCTTACTCGTTTACCTTTTGCGGTTTTGATATCCCCTTTTCCCATAACCGGATAATATTTAATCGTTTAGTAGTTGGCAAATATAACAATATAACCAATGTGAAATGAGTTGTTCGGAAAAATGTACGTGTTTAAATAGAGAGCCTTTTTTCTAATTCTTTCCGAACCACATCACCATTTCGCATGTATTTCTGACACCATCGAAGTGTTATATTTGTTTGCATGTCGTCAGAGAATTTCCAATCAATGGCTTCTTCATCCAGCCTTCTGCGAAGTGCTTGTAAAGTAAGAGCGACAGATACGGAAACATTAAAGCTTTCCGTAAATCCGTACATAGGGATTTTAATTTGGACGTCCACTTCGTCTCGAACAGTATCTGAAATCCCTTCCCATTCTGTTCCGAAAACTAAAGCTAAAGGCTGATCGAGCGATACGGTTTCAATTGTTTCCGTGGCATCCGGTGTCAAAGCCGCCAATCTGTAACCGCGCTTTTTGAGCGTTGAAAAACAATCCATGATCGGATTAGTTCCTAAATTGTAATTGAACATATCCACCCATTTATTTGCTCCACGAGCGATATCGCGTTGAACCTTATACTGATTTTCTTTTTCAATTACATGCAATTCTTGAATTCCAAAACAATCGCAGGTCCTGATGATCGCACTTGCGTTGTGCTCCTGATAGATCTCCTCGAGCACGACAGTCAGATAATTCGTGCGATTTGCCGCAATTCCATCAAACAGCAAGCCTTTTTCTTCCGGGATCAGTTTGTAGAACTCTTCCAATAGTTTTGTATTCATGGCTGCAAAATTAGGGATTTGAAGGTTGTGAATTGCCCGTGGTTTTCGAAAATTACAACTTTGAAACTATGTGTAGCTGCAATGATGAAACAATCAAACTTTCGAACTTAGCAACTTTGCTAAATTCGAAAGTTGCTAAGTTGAATTAATACACTTAATTCAAAATCTAAGGAACAAAAAAAGCCCTCCATAAGGAAGGCTTTTAAATGCTGTTGCATTAACTTAATTAGTTAACAGCTCCAGAAAGCTCAGCTCCTGCTTTGAAACGAACAACGTTTTTAGCAGCGATTTTGATTTCTTTACCAGTTTGTGGGTTACGACCAGTTCTAGCTTCACGCTTAGAAACTGAGAAAGAACCGAATCCTACCAAAGAAATACGGTCACCTTTTTTCAATGCTGCTCCAGTTGCACTTACGAATGCATCCAATGCTTTCTTAGCATCAGCTTTAGACAATCCTGCTTCAGAAGCAATAGCGTCGATCAATTCTGCTTTGTTCATAGTTTGGTTTTTAAATGTTTTCAATTATTTAACGAAGCAAATTTATACGAATAACCACGCCAGCAAAGGGTTTGAGCCAAAAAACCAGCTTTTTGTTGATAAATACGGTCATTTGTTGATAAACCCCACTGTTGTTGGGGTGTTTTCGACTATTTGATGCTTTCGTTCGATGAAAAATCAACTCGACAAATTCCAGTCGGAAATGCTGTTTCCAACCAACCATTCCTTGCTTGACATTTGTTTTTTACCCTCCATTTGCAATGTATGGATCTTTAAAGTTGCATCCGGATATGACACATAGATGAACTCTTTATCTGCCCAAAGTTTCAATTTAGGCGAAGTATGTTCTTTAATAACCTCAGTCTTAAAGAACTTGAATTGCTTCTCCTGACCGTTGCTGTTTTTCAAAATTGTCCAGGCAGCAGGGTAAGGGGATAGGCCTCGGATGTGATCATGGATTGCTTTTGCACCTCGCTTCCAGTCGATACGCGTATTTTCTTTGAATAATTTAGGTGCTGCTCGCTGTTGGACATTTGTAAATGTACTTTGTGCAACTGGATTCACTTTTCCAGACTGGATCAGGTCCAAGGTCTCTACAACCAATCCACTTCCGGTATCAATCATGCGATCATGCAATTCTCCGGCTGTTTCATTTTGACCAATTTCCATTGGAGTTTGTAAAATGATATTTCCGGTATCGATCTTATCGTCAATAAAAAACGTGGTTACTCCTGTTTGGCGATCACCATTCATAACTGCCCAATTAATTGGCGCAGCTCCACGATAATCCGGTAATAAGGAAGCATGCAGATTGAATGTTCCAAATTTGGGCATTTTCCATACTACATCAGGAAGCATTCGGAATGCAACAACAACAGATACATCAGCCTCCCAATTCTTCAATGTATCTAAAAACGATTCATCTCTTAGCTTCTCTGGTTGTGCAATTTTCAAGTTATGTGTCTCCGCGTATTGTTTCACTGCACTTTTTGAAATTTGTTGACCGCGACCCGCAGGTTTATCAGCAACTGTCACCACACCCGCAACTGTAAATCCAGCATGAATAATCGCATCCAATATTCCTACTGAGAATGCAGGAGTACCCATAAACACAACTTTGAGATCAGATCTTGACATGATTTTTCTTTTTGTAATACCACAAATAAAGCAAACTAAAGCCACCCATGGCAATGAAATAAACATATTCAACCAACCAGACCAAATGAATGGGAGCTTTCCATTGTTTGATCAATAAATAGGCTGCGATCAGATAAAGTGAAGTGGCCACACACTCTACTAAAAAGGTCGCTGTTGTTTTCCCTAAGCCTGATATAGTCTGAAAATAGACCATGACAGCTCCATAGATCAAAATGGACCCACTAACAATTCGCAGGATGCGTGCGCTTTCGGCAATATGTGCTTGATTTTCACTCACCAAGGAAATGAGTTGCTCCGGATAAAGTACAGATCCATGAAAGGTGAGTACTAAAAACGATATAGTCAGAATTTGAATACGCCTTTTAATTATAGGTATTGCTTCAAATTGATTCGCCCCAACATATTGCGCAATGTATGTCTTGGTAGTCGCAGCAAAACCCCAAATCGGCACAAAGGCTATAAAGTAAATATGCCGGATATTCAAGGAAACGGTGAGATCATCATTACCCATCTGCTCGATCCAAATGAAAAAGATCGTCCAAATGGAAAGTGCGACAAGTCCCTGAAACATCAGTGGCAGGCCAACTTTGAGATTGTCACTTATTTGAAGCCAAGATATTTGAAGTTGTTTCCAAACATCGAACGCTTTCATGAATTCCCCTAATAATAGACTCAGCAATAAGAAACATACACCACTCAATTCAGCAATCGTATTTGCCCAAGCGGCTCCTTCCAGACCATTTTCTTGAAAACCAAATGTTCCATAGATCATAGGATAGGCAAGAAGCGCATTGATCAAAGCCACAGCTATGTTGGCAAACAACACAATTTTGGTTTTACCCATCGCTAAATATGCTGCTTGAATGGTTAGCCCAATGGTCGTTCCCCAAAAAGCCAAACTCCTGATCTCTAAAAACGATTGTTCAGCAGCCGCCAATTGCTCATCATGAACCAAAGCATGCATGATCTGTGGCATACCTGCATAAATAAACGCTGTTAGAACGGCAGCAGCAATAAATAGTAATAAGTAGTTTGTTTGAAAAACCGCAGTAAATCCGCGATTGTCTTTATCTCCAATATGATTTGCCATGCGTATCTGCGCTCCGTCACTTAGACCTATGAAAACCATGTGTAGTGTGATATACCATAATCCAGCACTTCCGGCAGCATCAAAAGCCAACTTGTCATAATGACCCAAGAAAGCAGCATCCGTTATCGAGATGATCGACTGGATGAACCCGCTGAGCATCATGGGCAAGGCTACACGCAATATTCTACCGTAAGTATAAGGAAGCATCGATTATCAGAGAATCTGTAATAAAAGACCTTTCAAATATTCACCTTCCGGATGAAAAGCGTTGATAGGATGGTCAGCTGGTTGATGCAATTGCTCTAATATTCGAACAGATCTGCCACTTTCAATGGCTGCTGCAATAATTGTATTCGTGAACAATTGCTTGTCTACAACCTGTGAACACGAATAGGTCATTAATAGACCGCCCGGACGGATATGTTTCATAGCCATAGCATTCAAGCGCTTATATCCTTGAACGGCTTGGTGGCGTTTGTCGCGGTGTTTCGCAAACGCTGGAGGATCAAGAATGACAATGTCGTATGCTTCTCCCATTTCGCGTATGTGAACCATGGCATCTGCTACAATACTTTTATGTCTATCCTTAAACCCGTTCAGTTCAATATTAGCATCTGTCAATTCAATGGCTTTTTTCGAGCTGTCTAATGAATGGACTTCAGTAGCACCTTCTTTCAGTGCAGCTAAACTGAATCCACCGGAATAACAGAATGTGTTCAAGATTTTTTTGCCTGCACTGTACTTACTAAGTATCGCACGATTTTCTCGTTGATCTATAAAGAAGCCAGTTTTCTGACCATTTATCCAATCCAATTGGTAGCGAACGCCATTTTCCAAAGCCTCGTGCGGGACAGTTGCATTTCCAAACAAATAACCATCTTCAACCTCCAACCGTTTTGGAAGGGTTTCTTTAGATTTATTGTAGATGGCGATCAAGTCTTTCCCTAGTGCTTTCTTAAGCCCTTCAGCAATCAATCCCACTTGATTAAACATTCCAACGCTGTGACACTGAATAACTGCTACACCGCCGTAGTAATCAATGACCAACCCCGGTAATTCATCTCCTTCACCATGCACAAGTCGGCAAATGGAATTGTCTGGTCGAAAAAGATGTAAAGTCTTTCGTAATGAAACAGCAACTTCAATACGTTGATCAAAAAAGGTTTGATCAATTGTGTTACCTTCAAAGGATAATACGCGAACAGCGATAGAACCATGATTGAAATGGCCGGTTGCAAGAATATTTCCTTTTTTATCAGTCACCTGCACCAAGGCACCATCTTCCAAATCCGTAGGCATTTGTTTCAATGCACCTGAAAAGATCCACGGATGTCTTCTTTCAATTGTTTGGATTTTATGCGGAAGTAGCTGAACGCTTGGATACATGTTCTTGAAATTTGTTGCAAAGATAGCCAAATGTTTCCAAGCGTTTTCAGACTAGGTGATGAGCTCAGGAAAATGTACTTTTACACAAAATTGATTTCATGGCATACACAGTACAGGTTTTTCTTAAGAATGGAAGTTATTCCGAGGAATATGCAAACGAAAAACACGATGGGGCAGATTCACCAGAAAACATTCGCTTTGAGTGGGAAGATGAATTCCGTATTAAAGGTGTTTTTTCTGATGTTGTGGTTAAACGCGACGATGTATTCCAAATTGAAGGAGAGATCGGTGAGGGACAAGTATTCTCTTTCACCTTGCCAAACATGTTGTTAATGGAATTACAAGCTCCTACAGGTTCTGTAACCATGGGCTTCTCGGAAAAAGCTATCGACGGATATGAAATCGACAAGGACAAACAACACATTATCGTTTATTTGAACGACAATGAGGTGATTGAAAATCCTATGCCAGGCCTATATGTGGTCTTATCTGATTTTCCTAAAGAATTGCAAGGCTAGTGGCGCTGGAAATAAAATGTCTCGAAGTTGCATTTGATCGCCCTGTACTGCAAGGCATTGAACTCACCTGGAAAAAAGGTGCAGTAGTTGGTGTGGTAGGAGCAAGTGGTGGCGGAAAATCCTCATTAATGAAAGTTATTGCAGGATTGCTGGATGCTAATTCCGGTGAAGTCCGCTGGAAACGTAAGCGAGTGAAAGGTCCTTCGGAAAAACTAATTCCCGGACACGAGCAGATTCAGTTAGTCAATCAGGATTTTCAATTAGACCTTTATCACAGCGTTCGAGAAAACATCCGTCAAAAGATGTTGTACTTGCCTCTGGATATTCGTGAGTCATTCATTAATGAACTACTGGAGCTTGTCGACTTGGAAGAACAGTCCGAACAACAAGCCTTGACACTTTCCGGAGGAGAGCAACAACGTTTAGCAATCGCTCGGGCATTGGCAACTGAACCGGAAGTCATTTTGCTTGACGAACCTTTTTCGCATTTAGATGCACACCTAAAACAGCGCATCGGCGACTACTTAAGGCTGTTGGTGAAACGCCGAAAAATGCTCTGTGTTCTGGTTTCTCATGAGGGACAAGATGTCTTGGAATGGTGTGATGAAATCGTTTTTCTTGACAAAGGAAAAGTAACACGCATGGGTACTCCAATTGACTTTTATTACAATCCAAAATCTGCTTATGAGGCGCGCTTTTTTGGCGAGATCAATTCTCTGGGCCCAAAACGCTCTCCAATTCTGTTTCGTCCAAATCAATACGAACTAACACCATACGGGGCTTGGGAAGGAGTAGTAGTAAATTCTCGCTTTGCCGGATCTTATTGGCGCAATCGGGTTTGTGTTAAAAAAAATGAATACATAGTTTTGTTTTCACAAGAGCCATTATCAAAAGAAATTCGTTTTGACATCAAAAGAAAGGATACAGAAACTCAAGTGGGGTGATATTTTTCACCTGGTCAAAAAGACGATTCTTGAATTCTTTCAGGAACAGTCGTTCTTTCACGGAGCAGCGCTTTCTTACTACGCTGTATTTGCATTGGTCCCAATGATCTACTTGGCTTTGATCTCATTTGGAAAGATCGTAGGACAGGATATGGTATTGAAGATCATTGATAGCTTATTGAAGGAACAAGTTGGCTTGCAAGATTCAAGCGGTTTGATGCAGTTTTTGGAACAAGCAGATTTCTATAAATCAAGTATCGTGATGAATATTATTGGTATTGTTGTTCTATTACTGACTAGTACCGCAATGCTACAATCGCTGCGAACAAGCATCAACGAATTCTATGACATCAAAGTGGATATTGCTGACCGCAGAAAACGATTGGAATATACCATTGGAACTAAATTGGTTTCGATCTTCTTATTGCCGGTCTTCGCTTCTGTACTCATGATCATGTATTTTGGGGAAACATTTGTCTTGTCGCTTGGATATAGTGTTTTTGGAGAAATGAATGGCTTTGAGACCTTTGTGCTCGATTTTAGCTTGAACGCCTTTTCCATTTTGATGAACGGACTGCTCTTTACCATTGTCTTTAAATACGTTCACGACGGTTTCGTTCCATTCAAGATCGCCTTTGGAGGAGGTCTTGTGACTTCTATACTTTTATGGGCTGGACAGTTGGGAATCAAATTCTACTTGCAAAACTACTTTTTCGGAAGTAAAGCCGGAGTTGCCGGTACAATCCTCGTGTTGTTAGCATGGATGTATTACACATCACAGATCATTTTCTTAGGAGCGAAATTCACTAAAGTGTACGCTGTATTTGTGGGTAAACCAATTCATTTCCAAGGACGTAAGGTGAGCACTAAAAAGATTATCGCCCACGTTTCTGGTAAAAAAAAGAAATAATTTGTTTAGATTAAATATTAATCATATTTTTGATTAAATATTGATCAAAATGAACATCGGGGCAAATCTTAAAATCATTCGTAAACGATCTAAACGATCTCAAGAGGAAGTAGCGCAAGATCTTGGCTTAACAAGAAGTACTTATTCCGGATATGAAAACGGGATCGCAGAACCTTCATTGGATACGATCGTTTCATTCAGTTCCTATTTTAAGATTCCAACTGACATCCTATTGAAAAAAGACCTGGATAAATACACAGATTCAGAATGGTCAGTTTTAGAAAGCGGTCTTTACGCAGATGTTAGTGGTAAACAATTGCGCGTTTTGACTGCAATGGTTGATCAAGACGACAATGAGTTGATCGAAATGATCCCGCAAGACGCGAGAGCAGGTTACACAACCGGTTATGCGGATCCCGATTATTTGAAAGTGCTTCCCACATTCAGTTTACCGTTTTTATCAAAAGACCGCAAATACCGTTCATTCCCGATTAAAGGAGACTCGATGCCTCCTGTGGAAGAGGGGTCTTATGTTGTTGCAGAATACATCCAAAACTGGGGTAGTATCCGCAATGGCACACCGTGTATCGTCGTTACGAAAGATGACGGTATCGTGTTTAAGATCGTGAACAATTGTATTACGGCTAATCAGTCTTTTGAATTGTGTTCAACGAATCCGATGTACGCACCTTATTTCGTACATGTTAACGACATCCTCGAAATATGGAAGTTTGTCAATTACATTTCGCCTTCACTTCCTGAAATGCGTGTAGACGACCAGCAATTAAGTCGTTCCATTCAAGATCTTCAAAGGGAGGTTGCTGATTTGAAGCGCAGTATTACTGGGGAAGGGAATACTTATTCTCCGCGAAACTGATCCGTTCATCGACGAGCATTTCGCGCAATAGATGCTTTACCTTTAATGCCAATTCGTGATCAAAGGCTTCTAATATTTCATCAAGCGTTCTTGGAGAAGTAAGCAATTCTAGAATTTCAAGAGCTAGACGAGGGTGCTTGGAAAACGCCGCGTTTTCTTTACAACGATCACATTTCCCACAAACATCTGATTCCTGTCCAAAGTAGGATAGAATGTATTGCTGGCGACACTGTTTTCCTTCCACATAACGACACATCGTTTCTAACCTTTCCAATGCACGTTCCTTTCTAAACTGATAAACTTCCGGCTTTAATTGCAAATAATCATCCGGGAAACGCTCGTGTAAGAAAGTAACCATAGGCAAATTGGTACGCCAGGTTATATCAATAATTCCATTCTTTTCCAGAAAGGCTAATGATTCTTGTAGTTTTTCAGGGCTGTATTTCAAGTGTTTACACAGCGCGTATTCATCAATCTCTACAAATGAATCAAATAGATCAGAATGCATACGATTTAACTGCACGATCAAAGCATCTACTTGAGGATGTTTCAATTGAAACCCATATAAATGCGCATTGTCAATGGTAAATTTCAGTCTTGACCCTTTTAAACCATCCTCTGAAAACAGAAGATCACCATTCATTTCTAAGATCTTAAACGCAGGATAGACTTCTGAAATATGAATCTGGAAACGCTTCGAGAATTCTGGAAAATCCAGCACGTATGACTCTTGATCTCCGGAACCAATGGCAACTTTCAAATAGGAACACAAAGCGCGATAAATGTGTTTTACTCTTTCCGGATCAGGGAATTGAGCTAGCGTCCTTTCTGTTAGAACCTCTAAGTCACCCGGCTCGGTAAATACAAATGTACGCGCATCCTGACCATCTCTTCCGGCTCTTCCTGCTTCTTGGAAATAGGCTTCAGGATTATTGGGAATGTCGAAATGCGCTACAAATCGGACATTGGGTTTGTCAATGCCCATTCCAAATGCATTTGTTGCTACCATTACCGGCGTTTTCTCGATCAACCAATCTTGCAAAGCTTTCGAGCGCTCCTGATAGTTCATCCCGCCATGATACATGTTCGCTTTGATTCCTTGAGCCAACAGCTGTTGCATGACTTCCTTCACGCTTTTTCGCGTCTGACAGTAAACGATTCCTACCTGACCGGAAGTGCGCTGACACAAACGCATGACCGCTTTGAGTTTACTCTGAACCGGATAGACTTCATAGCTGATATTTGATCGCTCGAAAGAGGATTCAAACACTACTGCTTGTTCCATGAGTAAACTAGACAGGATGTCTTTTTTAACCTTTTCAGTAGCCGTTGCTGTAACAGCGATCATTGGCACGTCGGGATGTAATTCTCTCAACTGAACAATTTGCTGATAGCTTGGACGGAAATCATGACCCCACTCTGAGATACAATGCGCCTCATCTACCACGATCAATCCGATCTCCATCCGTTTAGCACGCTCTTGAAATAGTCGCGTTTGAATACGTTCTGGTGAAACATATAAAAAGTCTAATCCGCCGAATCGCGCATTGTCAAGCGTAATATCCATGTCCTTGTAAGACATACCACTTGTCAAAGCTTTCGCCCGAATTCCGCGTTTTTTCAATTGGTTGACCTGATCTTCCATTAAGGCGATCAACGGAGAAATCACAATGCACAATCCTTCACGGGCCAAACCAGGCACCTGAAAACATATGGATTTTCCTCCGCCAGTTGGAAGTAATGCCAGAACATCCTTTCCGTAAATAGCCGCGTCTACTATGTCTTCCTGTAAAGGACGAAAAGCGGGGTAGCCCCAGTATTTAGATAAGAGTTCGCGACTTTTTTGCATGTTAACGCAAAGTTAGTGCTTGCTTTCAACTAAAAGCGTGTAATAATGATCTTTTAAAAGTCCTTTTAATTCAGCATAAGGAATAATCGCCCATTCCGGTTCCAGACACGGTGCCATCACATGTGGAAAATAGGGTAGAAGTTTTAATCCCTCGTTGGTGAAATGCATTTCCATTGATGCTTGCCATAATTCGATTCGATTGAATTCACACTCACCCCCCATAACTTCACTTTCCTCAGACATGGTTTCATCAAACAATTCGGGATTTTCCTTACTAAGATAGCGATAGATATTCGTTTGAAAATTACTGATCTCTTCGTCGTTTTCTTCGAAGGCAAAATCGCTCAAAAAGTCCTTATTGGTTAGTTCCTTCTTCAATTCCAGATCAAGTATTACCGCGTAGTTCGCTTCTTCCGGATGCATCATCCCCACACAAAAGAAAAAATTGAAAAAGCTCACGGAGATCAAAGATCCGGAAAGGACTTCAATCGAATAGGTACTGCCATAATCTGCAGGTTCTCCTCCGCCACTGGAACAATCAAGCATTTCTAAAAAATTTCGGATATGCAAAAGTTCTAAATATTGATTGGCATATTTCAATTTGGCATCCGGTAGTCCTGAGTCGATGCGTACAAATTCAACTCCTGTATGTGTTTCAGTAAACGAACGCCAATTCAAACCCTGATCAGAGATAATAGAATCTTTACCAGTTAATTTGAACAGATCCAACTTGAATAAATCGATACCACTAAGTTTTAGGTCATTCAATACCGGGTTTTTCTCCAGACGCGCAGATCTAAATTCTTCCGGTTTAATCGGTGAGAAAGCAATTTTTAGTTGTTTCCCATTTTTTTTCCAGATACCTGTATATTTCGATCCAGACTTTTTGAAATTCAAGTATTCCTTGGTTTTCGGCACACCATAAACATCTTCATAGTTTGTTTCAAGGATATAGCTCCCGTTTTTAACCACGCCTTTTAGCGGAATATCAATGAGCTGATTCTTATAATAGTAACGCCCATAATATTCAGTACCTTCTTCCGTCATTTCCAGATAGACAGCGGCTTTTCCAATCGTTCCTTTCAAACGAAGCTGTGTGTTAGACCATCCCGCAACAGGCATCAAACCAACAAATAGTAATAATAGAATGTTAATCATCTTCATGTCACAAGAATACAAAATCCATGATTACGAAACTGCAATGAAATCAACTTATTTTAGGTATATTCGCAGAACTATTAATTGAAGTAATGCAACAAACAATTTCTATCAAAGTAACCCCAACTCAACAATCTAAGATCAATGAAGTGAACTGGGAAAACTTGCCATTTGGAAAAGTTTTTTCTGATCACATGTTGGTTATGGAGTATCATGATGGGGCATGGCAAGAGGCAGAGATCGTTCCTTTCGGTCCAATCCCGATGCATCCTGCAATGTCGGCAATCCATTATGGACAGTCCATCTTTGAAGGTATGAAAGCAAATCGTACTATTGATGGTGATGTGGTTATCTTCCGTCCAGACATGAATGCAAAACGTTTCGCTGAGTCTTGTGAGCGTATGTGTATGCCTGTTATCCCTGAGGACGTATTCGTTGAATTGGTTCGTAAACTGGTGGAGGTTGAAAAAGCTTGGATTCCTTCAAAAGAAGGCTACTCCTTGTACATTCGCCCCTTCTTGTTTGCTACAGATGAGTTCATTGGAATCAAACCTTCTGAAACGTATAAGTTCATGATCTTCACATGTCCGGTTGGAGCTTACTATAGTGAGCCGGTTAATGTGTTGATCGAAGAATTTTATACACGTGCTTCTGAAGGAGGTGTTGGACGCGCAAAAGTTGCTGGAAATTACGGTGCATCGCTATTCCCGGCTCGCAAAGGACAGGTGAGAGGTTACCACCAATTATTATGGACCGATGGTAAAACACATCAATTCGTTGAAGAGTCTGGAACAATGAATGTTTGTTTCATGATCGATGGTAAATTGGTTACTCCATCAGAGGACAGTGATACGATCTTACGCGGAGTTACCAAACGGTCGGTAGTTGAAGTTGCTGAACATTGGGGAATTCCGGTAGAAGAACGCAAGGTAACTGTTGCAGAGTTGGTGGAAGCTAACAAAAACGGCACACTAACTGAAGCATTTGGTGCTGGAACAGCTGCTACTATCGCGCACATTGCAAAAATTGGATATAGAGATACAGATTTAGTATTGCCTCCAATCGAAGGACGTGACTTTAGTTTGAAAGTACATGCCTATTTGGATGATATGAAGGCTGGAAAAGTGGAGGACCCATTTGGTTGGATCTACAAAGTATAAATGAAAGGAGGATTTTTCCTCCTTTTTTTATGGAATAAATAAGTTAAGGCATCTTAAGCGGAAAATCACCATGAAACTATTGGCATTTTTCATAGCAGTTTTATTCGCTGCATCCGCACATGGTCAGATCACGCTTCGTGTTACGGTGATCGATCGTCAAACCAAGGATGCCTTGTCACATGTTGGCGTATATTATAAAACAAAAACCGATCAATCAAAGACTTACTTCACAAACCGCAACGGTGTAGTACATATTTCAGTACCTACTAATGACACACTTTCGATCGAAACGGAACACTTTGCTTACGAGCCTTGGGAAATAAACAATCCTTTTGTTTTCAACGCAAAAAGAGATACCGTCGACCTCCTTATTCGCATGCGTTTTATAAAAAGCACAAGCATTGATGAAGTCGTGGTTAAACCGGCAGGAGTTCCCGACACTGTTTTTCAATCGCAACGGGTTTCTGTTTTAGACTTTGCGTTCCTTCCAAACGGAAATATGTTGCTCTTAGCTTACCCTAAAAACCCTAGAAAGAATACAGAACTTCTGGTTTACGACACTTACGAAGTGAAAGGAGAAATTCCACTTGAAGAAAAAGGGTTGGAATTAGTTCGTGATTTCCGTGGTAATCCACATGTGGTCACAGAAAAAATGGTTTATGGTTTTCAAGAAAAGAACAACCAAATTCAAATGGCTGGGTTGAGCAAAGAGTACTTTATGACCTATGTAGCTCCAATTGTTGATACCACTGTTTCGAAATATTTCTTCTCAAATTTCAATCCTTTGTATCCTGCATTTGAATATTTCACGTTCGATCTGATGGATTCGGCCTATAGAAAGATCGCGAAGATCGAAGATGAATTGATGATGGAATTATATAGATCTGAATACAAATGGGTGGATGTTCGAACCAAATTATGGGCACGAGAAAAAGAACAAGAAACGGGAATCGATAAAGAGATCTGGGTTGGAGCCAATTACTTTACACAATCAGTGTACTATAAAGAACTGTACGCTCCCATGTTTGAGCGCAATGACAGTGTGTTTGTTTTCGATCATTATAAAAACTGGATGTACCGCTATTCACAACAAGGTGATCTCTTAGATTCATTACCGATTTATTATCATTTGCAACCAAAACAGACAGGCTGGAAGAAATTACTGGTTCAGGATCAAACAACAGGACAGATATATATCGTTTTCGACAAAGCAGGGTGGGTGAGCTTGCGTAGATTTGATGCAGCGACCGGAAAATTAGAAGAAAGCATCCCTCTATACTTTAGATATCCTGAAAACATACAGATTCGTTCAAACACGGTTTACTATACCTACAGACCTTTTGAAACTGCGCAGAAAAAATTCTTATACAAGGAGTTTTTACCGTTGAAATTCAATGCCGTACAAGTGAATAATGGAGATTGGTAAAAGGCGAAAGAGCACCAAGACGGGCGTCCTGATGCTCTTTCTAATCAACCTAACCTAACCACCTAAATCAGTTCAAATATAGGGTGGAAAATTGAATATTCAATCTTTTAAAAATATTTTTTTGATTCTCCTATTAAATCTATTGAGTAATCGGGTTAAATATCTGAGAATTCTTTTCTAAGACCTTTCTACCCATCGGGCCTTCACAAAATAACAGGTCTAAAACAGATAATCCGGCATAATGAATTTGATCCGAAGAAAAGAGTACTTGCGTGTAAACTGGCTCCTGTTGATCTGGCAGGAATTCATCCCCACGCAGATCCAAATCAAAATTGTGATGATATGAATCCGTTAGCAGTAATTGCGTATTGAAACCCCACTCATTCAATAAGAACCTAGTGATATCCGTGTTCATTTCTATTAGATTATCTGTACTATTGATCAAACGCTGCACATCGGGTTGATAATACTCGTAAAAAGCGGAGGACCCATAGGCTGCATACAAGGCCTTCTCATGCTGTTTTTGCCAACCATCCCGCAAACAACTCACTGCATGCATTGGTGTTTTGTTGCCAAATGGACGACTTACTGGAACACTCAATCTAAAAACGCCTTGTGAACCAGTTAATTCACAACGAGTACGTAATGTTTGCTTTACGAAATGTTCGTACTGTTCAATATAAACCTGATCAAAATGAACAAGCTTTGAGAAATACGGTATGTTTCCGAAGTAGGCTGTTGGAAAACAAACCTTCATTAGCGAATCACATTGAATACACGATCCCAACGAATTCCTTGAGATCCTTTAGAGAACCAAACAATGGATGCCTTTCCTACTACGTGATCTTCCGGCACAAAGCCCCAAACACGAGAATCCGCTGAATTGTAACGATTATCTCCCATCAACCAGTAATAGTTCATCTGTATCTTGTAAGTATTCGTCTTTTTACCATCAATGTAAATTCCATCTTTTCTTTCCTCCAATTTGTGTCCTTCGTAAGCCGTGATGATACGACGATACCAAGCGATATTCTCCTTACGAAAATCTACCACCTTGCCTTTGTAAGGAACTTGAAAACGTGTAAAATCCGTAACTGTATTGTTGACATTCACGTCTTTCGGGAAATAACGCAAATTGGCAATCTTTTCGTGGATCTTAGGAGAAATACCTTTGTCTGCATACTGCGGATTCAATTCAAGTTCGATCTTCAATTGCGGGTACTTAGCCTTAAGCGCATTGTATTTATACTTGGTCAAGAATGCGATTATCTCACCGCCTTGCATTTGATAAAAATCATTATCCTGTTCTGATAAGCCTAAATTCCTCAATTCATTCACCGAAAAAGATGAATCATTGATGTTGTATTGCATGTTCTGGAATTGGAAATGAGAAACTTTCTTGTTATTCACGAACAATTCAGCACCCTTTAGTTCTACCCAATCACCTGCAATAGCAACACAACGCTTGATGTAGTTCTCGCGTTTGTCAACCGGACGATAGATTAAACCACCATGCTCAATATACGGAAGTCCTTTTTCAGGCATTCCGCCTTTTGAATAAGTGACCCCTTTAGCCATTGATGTGCGAGCTACGTTCTTCCAATAAGAGATATTCTCTATGAAATCATTACCCAGCGTATCTAAAACCAAATTATCAAAAGACTCTCCTGTCTGTTGTGATTTTAAACTTAAAACAGAGAAAAGATTTGGATTTTTCTGTGAGATTGACTGAAACCAGAAGTACATCGCTTCATCAATCAACACCCCATGATAATCGTGTCCCATCAAACCATTTGGTACTCGTGGATCATAGATCGCCGTATCGCCACTTGGATAGTTGAATACCATCACATCGTTACGCTGTGGTTTTGTCCAACCAGGAAGGCGGAAGTAGTTCCCGGTTTCCAATGTTGAGTACGATTTAATATTTACCCAAGGGATTGTGTTGTGTACAAGTGGGAATGATAGAGGAGTTACAGGAACTTTCGGACCGTAAGCCAATTTATTCACAAATAAGAAGTCACCAACAAGTAAGGTCTTTTCCATCGATCCTGTTGGAATTTGAAATGGTTCAAACACATACGTACGGATAATACTGGCCGCAACCAATGCAAACACAATGGAATCGCCCCATTCTTTGAATTTGGTCTTCTTACCTGGCTTGTCTGCACGGAAACTCAAAACCATAGCAACGATGTGTCCTAATACAGGAAGTGAAAGGAATAATACCACGTGATCTCCTTGTGTTCTGCGCGCCACTTCTACCGGATTAGCCCAGTTCGTTTCTGGCAGCAATGGCAATTTATCATCTTTTGCAATCTTCCAGAGGATCAAATACGGAAAGAATATTCCTTGAAGAGTATCTCCCCATGTGAAGAACCCAAAGCGACGGATCAAACTCAAATTAGCCACCATCCACATGACCAAATGAACCCCTGGAATCAACATCAACAAAGACCACCATGGTTTCTTAGCTCCGGTTTTAAATACGTAATAGTAATTCAAACCGGGTATCAGTCCTTTCCAAGAAGCTTGACCTTGTCGTTCAAACGTTTTCCACCACAAGGCCAAATAGGGGTGAACCAATAATAAAAAGATATAGAAATAAAGTACGTTCATAATTTATAGTGCTAATACATCACGCATAGTAAATATTCCTTTTTTATCAGCAAGGAATTCAGCTGCTATAACGGCGCCTAAAGCAAAGCCGTCTCTTGAATGTGCAATATGAGTTAAACTGATGGTGTCTATTGCAGAATGGTATTCGATCGTGTGTGTCCCGGGCACATCAGGCTCCCGCAAGGCCTTTATGGGCAATTGACCATCATTTACTGCCGGCGATTCATTTAGAGCACTTACCCAAGAGCGATACCCCGAATGATTGGCAAGTATACCTTCAGCGATTGTAACTGCTGTGCCACTTGGTGCATCCAATTTTTGCGTATGGTGAATTTCTTCAATAGAAGCCTTGTAATCCGGTTGCTTGCTCATTAGCTGGGCCAAGCGTTCATTGATCTGAAACAGAATGTTCACACCAACACTAAAATTGGAAGCGTACAATAACGAACCATTTTTAGCTTCAACCGCCGATTTAACCGAGGGCAGATGCTCTTGCCAAGCAGTTGTGCCAATAACAACGGGAAGATTCGCATCAAGACAAGCATGGATGTGACTAACCGCTAAAGCAGGCTGTGTGAATTCGATTGCAACATCCGCCAAATTCAAATCTTGAGAAGTAATTGGATTTTCTGAGTTGATCTTATAGGCAATACTATGTCCGCGTTCCAATGCAATGCGTTCAATTGCTTTACCCATCTTTCCATATCCGATCAATCCTATTCTCATGCGCCAAAAATACGAAATTACCCTTTCAGGAATTTCAATTAACGAAATTTAAGTGTTGCTCCAAATCCTACAGAATTACTGGTAAAACTTGGTTGAAAATGTAAGCTCAGATCTTCACTCACATCAAAGTTTACAAAGTGCGCTTCAACTCCGGCATCCAAAACGTTTAATAAATAAACTACTCCAAATCCGATTATAAAGAGGTCGCGTTGATTTCGAGAGCTGGAGTACAGTGTCAATAGCGCATCGTCATCGTATGTTTCGAAATTAACTGGTGCATTACCGGCTTTGCGTGATTCGTACTCATTGCGGTAATCGTTCTTAAGACTGTTTTTCTGCAAAGCGAAATAACCCGTAGCTCCCAATCCGGCATAGATCAACGGTACTTTCCAATAAGCCTTCTTTTTACCTTTTGGCATGGCCAAGTGATTGTAAACTTGTCCAGCACCCGGCAAAACTGCAGAGAACAAGACCGCTTTTTTTACGGAATGTTGGGGAGTAGAATCGGCTAGTGTATCCTGTCCAAAACCAGTTCCGGTCACAAAGACTAGAAGCAACAAGAACACCAGTCGCATATTACGCTTTATTCAGAATTTCAATGATTCGATTCAAGTCCACATCAGAAGAGAAATTGATCACGATCTTTCCAGCTCCGGATGGCGCTTTTTTAATCTCCACTTTCGTTGATGTTTTATCGCTTAAATGCAAACGGAAAATTTCTTGTGCTCCGCTCAATTCAGATATCTTTCCTTTGGAAACAGAAGGATTTGGAAGCTCCTCATTCGATTTAGAACCGCCAGTACGGATCAATTCCTCGATCTCACGAACAGAAAGCTGAAAATCAATAACCTGACGATACAATTCTAATTGACGATCTTCATCACCGGCAGAAACAAGTGCACGGGCGTGGCCCATTGTGATCAGATTATCTCTCACACCAAGCTGGATCTCAGCAGGTAATTTCAACAGTCGTAAGTGGTTTGTAATACTCGAACGACTTTTAGAGATTTTTTGAGAAAGTTGATCTTGTGTCAAGCCGATCTCATCGATCAAACGCTGATAGGAGAGAGCAACCTCAATTGCATTTAGATCTTCGCGCTGAATATTTTCGACCAACGCCATCTCAAGCATCGCTTGATCATTTGCAACACGAACATAAGCGGGGACTTCTTTCAATCCTGCTAGTTGAGATGCGCGGAAACGACGTTCACCTGAGATCAACTGGTATTTATCACGTCCTAGTTTACGCACTGTAAGAGGTTGAATGATCCCGTGAATACGGATCGAATCAGTCAACTCTTGCAAAGCCTCCTTCTCGAAGTGAGTTCGGGGATTGAACGGATTGGCTTCGATTGCTTCGATAGGTAACATGGCAACACCTCCCTGACTGGTCACAGTCTGAGCGGCACTACTAGTTGTAATATCCGTTGCAGCATTATCCAATAATGCGCCTAAACCTTTCCCTAAAGCGGATCGTTTCTTTGGATTAGATGTCATTTCCTACCTCGAATTGTTTATCGTTATTGCCAATTTTTGTCATATCATTGCGCTGCAAGATCTCCCGTGCAAAATTAAGGTAATTTATCGCTCCCTTGCTTGCAGCATCGTGGATTACGATCGTTTCACCAAAACTTGGCGCTTCACCCAATTTTGTGTTTCTATGAATTACCGTATCAAAAACAAGATCTTGGAAATGCGTTTTCACTTCTTCAACCACCTGGTTTGCCAAACGCAAACGCGTATCGTACATGGTCAATAAAATACCTTCGATCTCCAATTGCGGATTCAATCTTCCTTGTACGATCTTGATCGTGTTCAACAATTTTCCCAAACCTTCTAAAGCGAAATATTCACATTGAACCGGAACCATCACAGAATCAGCAGCCGTCAATGCATTAACAGTGATCAATCCCAAGGATGGTGAACAGTCGATGATGATAAAATCATATTGATCACGCACTTTATCCAAAGCTTGTTTCAACATGTGCTCACGATTAGGCATATTGATCATTTCCAGCTCAGCACCAACCAAATCGATGTGAGAAGGGATGATGTCCAGATTCGGATTGCTCGTTTGAATGATCAATTCTGATGGATGAATATCATTGATCAAACAATCGTAAATATTTCGTGTGTTCTTCGGATCTAATCCAACACCAGAAGTAGCATTTGCTTGCGGATCGGCGTCTACCAAGAGTGTCTTGTATTCTAAAACCCCGAAACAACCACCTAAGTTGATAGCGGTCGTTGTTTTCCCAACACCACCTTTTTGATTCGCAATTGCTATGATTTTACCCATTTTTGGAGAAATTTGAGCCTAAAGATACGCTTTCCTAGCGAGGTGAACGTTACGGAAACGTAGCGATTTATCAACCTATGAATTGTTAATAGGTTATTTATTGCTACTACAGATCTTCGAATTTCAAGTCTGTGGTTTGATTTTCAAATTGTGAGTCGGTACTTGCCAACTTTTCTTTGGCAACCAACAACGTTTCTTGAAGTCCTTCCAGGAATTTATCAAAATCTTCTTTGTACAGGAATAATTTGTGCTTTTGGTAAGATTCTGAATCGCCATTGCGCTTACTCTCTGTGATCGTTACGTAAAAATCTTGACCACGCGTAGCTTTAACATCGAAGAAATACGTGCGCTTTCCTGCTTTTACGGCTTTGGAAAAAACTTCGTCCTGGCGGTCGTTCTGTGAAAAATTACTCATATAGGCTGTTGCTCGTTTGAACAAATATGGTGTAATTTTCTGAATAACAAAAGGGGAGATGCGACTTCTTAACTCTTGCGTTTTTTCTTCGGAGGCAACACAGCGTTATCAGGAGTTTTATCCTTATGTCGCTTCTTTTGTTCGTATTTTTCCAAGGCAGTCATTTGAGACTTGTCTTTTTTACGGCCCTTATCGCCTTTGTCATCTTTTTCAGGATCACCTGTTTCATCCGGCAATGCCGCAATGTGCACTTCTTTTGAACCTGCCGGTGTACTAGAGGTAGGATCAACCCATTCGCTTTCAGTCACTTTTTCCTCCACAACATCACCGGTTTTCGGATCCATACGGTGCATTTTTACTGCTACAGTCTCTTTGTTTACAACAATAACGTCTTCTTTCAACACCCATTTATTTCCACTCAAAACAAAGGCGTCGTATGACATGTCAGGAACATAATACTCATAGAAACCTGCTAAATTTGGAGCTTCCGGAGAAAGGTGATCAAATATAATTCGCTTGTATTCTTCCTCGTAACGCAAAGACATCACCGCTTTTTCAGAGTGTTCAAAAAACACGCGTTTCAAGGTTTTTTCGCCGGTTTTAAATACCGAAAGACCAAGTTTAACTGAATTACCTGTAAAGGTCAAAACATCGATCAGTTTCGTATTGCTTGATTGCAGACCGCCATCCCAGCCCAATAAAACATACGCCATTTTTCCTGAACGTTCGAAAGGAATGATCTGATAGTACAAAGCACCATACCAATTCTCCGCATCCAACACCTCTTCAGGTTTTCCTGGCAACATGAAAGAATTGTCAATTAATTCAATTGCTTGATGCTGATTGTTTTTTGGATCTCTTTGGATAACAAAGGCACAGTACTTCTGAGATTGATCATCCATCTCAATATTCCAGTTCACAATACGTACCATTCCATCCGGACTTTCAATGATACCGATCGTGCGCAACTGCGTAAACTGCAAATCAAAAAAACTTGGCTCTTGAACAGTCGACCACATCAATTGCTTGAACTGATCATTCCATCTCAGTTTGTCTGAATCATTTTTAGAAGCACGAAGGGAGTCGTATAGAACCGCAAGTTCTGACTGTCGCTGCGCAAAATCAAATTGTGCGGCACCGAAGAATGAGATACAAAGTGTAAATAAGACAATTGCGGTCTTCATGCCTAGATAAACGAATTATAACTTGAATCGTTACAATTACAAGTGCATGAAATCTTTTTTCGCAAGCAATTCATCCTCTGATTCGCGATATTCTGGATCATCCACACAGCAATCTACCGGACATACTGCTGCACACTGTGGCTCGTCATGAAATCCAACACATTCCGTACATTTATCTGTTACGATATAATACACATCCATATCTTTTGGATCGTGTGTTTGATCAGCTTGCATTTCATCACCGTTCAAGGTAGTGATCATACCTTTTAATGAGGTGCCATCAGAATAGCGCCATTCAGCACCTCCTTCATAAATGGCATTATTTGGACATTCTGGTTCACAAGCTCCACAATTGATGCATTCGTCTGTAATCATTATAGCCATACCTCAGTATTTTTTTGTGCAAATATAGTAAGCCGTTATCGAAATCGATTCCAAAAAAAATGAAAGAAAGTCCTTTTTTAGAAAACAGCTTATTTTTGTAATGTGCAAAGAGAAGTATTAATCCCTGTTTTATCGCAGCTTGGAAAGGTCTTAGCTGATCTTGGTCAACAAAACGAATGGCCCGGATTTCAGTGTGGACTAACTGAATCTGAATACCAAGAAGCAAACGCTATTATGCAAAAGGAGAACTTTTACAATCCTTGGTTTACAACAGACAGTATTCGAAAAGCTTTTTCAGGAATCAGCGTAATACTTGATCAGGAAACCTTAACTGAATTTGCCAATCGCTATCCGAAAAACAAAAAGAATTTGCGGATTGGGATTGTCATGGCGGGAAATATTCCTTTAGTTGGATTTCACGATCTGTTGTGCGTCTTGTTGAGTGGTCACCAAGCAGTGTGTAAATTGAGTAGTTCTGACAACCGTTTGCCTTTGATGATCTTTAAATGGTTGTTTCAATGGGAACCACAATTAAAACAACTCATTCACGTGGCAGCGGGGCCGATGGGAACTTTTGACGCAGTAATAGCAACTGGAAGCAACAATTCGAGCGCTTATTTTGAACAATACTTTGGTAAGTACCCACACATCTTTAGAAAAAACAGAACATCTGTTGCCGTATTAACTGGAAACGAAACTTCGGAAGAATTGTATGCTTTAGGAGATGATTGTTTTACCTATTTTGGGATGGGGTGTAGAAATGTATCCAAGATCTTCGTGCCTGAAGACTTTGATCTAAATCGATTATTTGAAGGGTTTTATCATTGTGGTGAAATCGTCAATCACCATAAATACGCCAACAACTACGATTACAATCGCACGGTGTATATGATGAACAAAATTCCATTTCTAGATAATAACAGCTGTATCCTGAAAGAAGATGAAGGCTTGCATGCACCTTTATCCGTAGTTTTTTACACACGCTACAAAAATAGAGTTGAGGTTGACGAGTTTTTGAAACAACATGCCGATGCTATACAAGCAATCGTTGGTAGGGATTACATTCCTTTCGGTGCCGCCCAGAAACCAAAGATTGATGATTTTGCGGATGGGGTAGACACCATGAAGTTTCTTTCTGAACTCTAGTTAAATAAAGGAAAATCAATAGTTATTAACAAGCTCTGTAACCATTGTTGAAAACTTGCGTATTAATACGGGATTGATTACCGTTGTTATGCAAAAGTTCACTTTAAGTATTGGTTTAGTCCTAAGCACCATTTGCTTTGGAAAAGAGGAGAAAAAGCCGATGTCTCAATCGGATTACATTTCTTTATGGTCGAATGTAGCTGTAGAACACATGCAGCAATACCGTATTCCGGCCAGTATCACATTGGCACAGGGAATTCTTGAATCTGGAAACGGAAATTCACCACTTGCAACTGAGGCGAACAATCATTTTGGAATTAAATGTCACGAATGGACCGGTGAAAAGGTGTATTTCGACGATGATAAAAAGCAAGAATGTTTCCGTAAGTATCCAAGCGGGGATGAATCATACAAAGATCACAGTGTTTTCTTAACAACGAAACAACGTTACAAAAGCTTGTTTCAATTACCAATCGACGATTACAAGTCATGGGCGAATGGGTTGAAGACAGCTGGTTATGCAACAAATCCACAATATGCGAACAAATTGATCGACCTGATCGAGCGCTTGCGTTTATTCGAATTTGATGAAAAAACGATTAAGAATCCGGCTGAGCAGCAATTAGCTCAAGAGATCAAAAATGAGAAAGAAGAAAAGAGTGTAAAGATCGATGCAAGCGCATTGGATTACAAAGCACACTCCGTAAACAAAAATAAGAACGAAGTAAATTATGTGATCGCCAAGAAAGGGGATACGTACTACAAGATCGCGAAAGAATTTAACTTGGCGATGCGTCAGTTATATAAATACAATGATTTCGGTCCAAAGAAAGATTTGCTTGAGCCGGGGGACATTGTTTATATCTCGCCAAAACGCATGCATGCTAAAGAAAAAGGCGTAGTTTATGTCGCTAAAAAAGAAACTACAATCCGCGAGATCTCTCAATTAGAAGGAATTAAAATCGAAAGTTTACTCCGTATAAATAATTTGGAAGACAAAGAAGCAATTGTTCAAAAGGGACAAAAAGTACTTCTACGCTAATTGGTGTTGAAGTTTATTGTTGTTGTTTGTTAAAAAGGCTGTGTTCTGCACAGCCTTTTTTAGTATATTCACTTTAGGATTACAATGCTAATTATTTAGTTCTAGTTGTAACGTAGATTAATTAAAGTGTTAAAACGGTTTAGTTATCTGTTTGGGAATTAAAGAATAAATCGGCTATTTTTGGCACAATTGCTTGCTTATGAAACCGTCAAACGAACTGTTCAAACTGATCAAATCGCTTACAAAATCTGAAAAGCGTTTCTTTAAACTATCCTCAGCACTTCAAAGTGGGGAAAAGAATTACTTGAAGATCTTTGATTTTATCGAACGTCAACCGATTTATGACGAAGAAGAATTGAAAACGGCTTTCAAGGACGAAACGTTTGTAAAACACCTTCCTTCAGAGAAGAATCATCTATACCGATTGATCTTAAAAAGTTTGCGTGTTTATTATAGTGAGCAGTCGGCGTCAAGTATTCTAAAACAAGAATTGAAGAATGTAGAGATCCTCTACAACAAAGCGCTTTATAAAGAGTGTGAGAAATTTGTTACCCGCGCAAAGGCGCTAGCACGCGAAAACGAAGAGTTTTATTATTGGTATGAATTGATCGCTTGGGAGAAACGATTATTGGAAGTTGCTTTTGAGGAAGGTGAATTTGGTGTGGATCTAGACGAACTCGTAAAGGAAGAAGAAGATGTGATTCAACGTCTTCGTAATTTAGCCGAATATCAAGTGATTTATTCCAAGATCAACCTGATCTTCCGTTCTGGAGGCTTTACTAGAAATGAGCAGGAACGAAAGATCGTAGATGACATTGCTGATTACCATTTGATCAAAGGAAAGAATACGGCACTTTCTACCAGAGCATCTTCCATGTGTTATTACATCAAAGGATTGTGTGCTGCTACAGTGCGCAATTATGAGGATAGTTTCCAATTCTTTAATAAAACCAAGACGATCCTGGACAATAATCCTGAGATCAAAGAAGATCTGGGTCAGCGCTATGTGATGACCTTAGGACACTTATTCCGTTGTCACGTTGACAATAAGCAATTCGACGAAGCAGACAGGATCATTGAAGAAATTCGACAACTAGAAGGAAAACGAGGATTTAATTCTACAGATATCTCATTGCGGATCTTTGCTCTCACATACAATGCGGAATTTGCGCTTTGCTTGGCAACTGGTGATTTCATGCGTTCTAAAAAAATTGCTGAGGAAGTTAGTATTCGAGAAATGGAGTGGGAGGATCGTCTACCTAAAGAGCAATTCATTCAATTTCAATACAATAAAGCGTATACCTACTTCGGTTTGGGAGAATACAAACGCGCACTTTCAGCTTTGAACGAAGTATTGAATGATAATGAACAACGCTTACGACAAGACATCTACAGTTTCGCGCGTATTTTCAATTTGATCATTCATTTCGAATTGGAGAATTACGAGTTCTTGGAATATATCATCAAATCAACAAACAGATACTTGAGCAAACACGAACGTGATTACGAAATTGAAAACGTTGTTGTGAAACACATTCGCAAATTGGCGAAAGCCAATACTTCAGCTCAACGTACAGAGATCCTGGAAAAAATGAAGCAGGAGGTAGCTGTTCTGATGAAAGATCAACAAGAGCGTGTGATACTCGAATTTTTCCACTTACCTGCTTGGATCGATGCGAAACTTTCCAAATGTGAATTGAGTACTGCAATCAAGCGATACCAACTTACGGAAGTCTAAGTGTTGCACTGAGCATCACTGAACGTATTTTCGAATTAAAACCCGCCCTTGATCCTGCGAAAGCTTCGTAGAATCGATTACTATTCAGTTGTTTGTATGAGCAATCGATCGAAAATCTGTTGAAACGCACGCCAATTCCTCCGGATAACAAATGATCATAATTAATTCGAGCTTGCTGTAATTCACGATCAGCTGTAGAAAGTAATGCATATCCTCCTCGTAGAAAGAAACGTTTTAAGAATATATATTCTCCACCAATTCTAATATTTACGGCATTAGTAAAACGTTCATCTGCAGCCTTGTTCTCGTAGTTGAAATCATATGCCTGATAGGTTCGATCCTTCGATGCTTGTAGTTTTCCCCATCCGTAATTGGTCCATTCAACATCTACATTCAGGCAACCTTTTGACTTCCAAACATAAGCTAATGAGGTGATCAAGCGAGCTGGAGCATTTAATTTGTATTTGTATTCCAAATCCGGTTTTAGTGAATTAGGAACTGTTTGAATCCCGTCTTTGTGCGTCGCAATCATATCTGAAGTGGCACATACCGAAAACGATGTAATTAAAACATGTATATTCATCAGGCGTGGATTAGTACTTTTAAAATAGAGAGAATTGCTAACTTTGCAGCCATTCAATAAAATTTTAACATTCGAGACATGGCACAGAAGTATGCTACACGCGCCGAAGATTACTCAAAATGGTATAACGAACTTGTGGATCGCGCTGATTTAGCGGAGCATTCAGATGTCCGTGGCTGTATGGTCATTAAACCTTACGGTTACGCTATTTGGGAGAACATGCGTGATATTTTAGATCGCAAATTCAAAGAAACAGGTCACAGTAACGCATACTTCCCCTTATTCATCCCGAAATCATACTTGAGTAAAGAAGCATCTCACGTAGATGGATTCGCGAAAGAATGTGCCGTTGTTACGCATTACCGCTTGAAGAACGATCCTGATGGAAAAGGAGTAATTGTTGATCCAGATGCGAAATTGGAGGAAGAATTGATTGTTCGTCCAACTTCTGAAACGATCATTTGGAATTCTTATAAAAACTGGATCCAATCTTACCGTGACTTGCCGATCCTTATTAACCAATGGGCAAATGTGGTGCGTTGGGAAATGCGTACGCGTCTTTTTTTACGTACTGCTGAGTTTTTATGGCAAGAAGGTCACACGGCACATGCTACAAAGCAAGAAGCAATCGAAGAAGCGGAACGCATGCTGGACGTGTATACAGATTTCGCCGAGAATTACATGGCGATGCCGGTTATTCGTGGACGCAAGTCTGAGTCAGAACGTTTTGCTGGAGCAGACGACACTTACTGTATCGAAGCGATGATGCAAGATGGTAAGGCACTTCAAGCTGGAACATCACATTTCTTAGGACAGAATTTCGCGAAAGCATTTGAGGTGAAATTTGCGGACAAAGAAGGTAAATTAGAATACGTTTGGGCAACGTCATGGGGTGTTTCAACTCGCTTGATGGGAGCGTTGATCATGACACATTCAGATGACGAAGGATTGGTTTTACCGCCAGCATTGGCTCCAATTCACGTAGTGATCGTTCCAATTCACAGAACTGAAGAAGATCTAGAAAAGATCGATGCTTTGGTTGCTACTTTGTCGCAAGAACTAAGAGGTCTAGGTATCAAAGTGAAGTATGACAACGACGATCAAAAACGTCCGGGATGGAAATTTGCTGAATACGAAGCAAAAGGAGTGCCTGTGCGTATTGCTATCGGTCCACGAGATCTGGAAAATGGCGTTGTTGAACTAGCTCGTCGCGACACGAAAGAAAAATCTTCTGTAGCAATTGAAGGATTGGGATCATACATTCAGAACTTATTGGAAGATATCCAGAAGAACTTATTAGATCGCGCTAAAAAATTCCGTACAGAAAATATGCACACGGTTGATTCTTACGAAGAATTCAAAACGCGTCTCGAAAAGGAGGGAGGATTCTACCTGGCACATTGGGACGGGACTAAAGAAACGGAGGAGAAGGTAAAACAAGAAACTCAGGCAACGATTCGCTGCATTCCATTGGATATCGATTCTGAACCTGGAACTTGTATGGTTACAGGAAAACCTTCAGCTAAACGCGTCATTTTCGCAAAAGCCTATTAATATTTTAAATACAGATCAAGAAGAGGAGGGATTTTATTCCTCCTTTTTTGTTTTAAAACATTCCGTGTTGTAATTTCAGCGCAAACAAATTCAATATGGACGATACAAGACAATTAATTCAAGACTTACTCGAAAAGAAATCCGCATTAAAACAAGACATTTTCCAAGACACCAAAGTTCAATTTGATCGATTCAAACATCATTTATTAGAGGAAATTGGTGAGTTGCGTCACCGTATTAAAGATGACCGCGTTCGTTTGCATGTAGAGTACAAAGGAGAATATCAAGTACAAGTGTATATTGGAAGCGATGTGTTGATCTTTCAAATGCATACAAATGTATTTCGACTACCAGAAGAACATCCGCTTTGGAAAACGGATTATATGAAGGAAGATAAGACAAGAGGTTATTTCGGGATTATCAATATCTACAATTTCTTGGCTGAATCTTATTTAAAAAGTCGCTTGAATGACGTGGGCTATTTGATTGGTCGTGTTTTTATCAATAAAGACGAACATTTTATGATCGAGGGAAAGGGTCAGCTAGGTTTTTTATTCCGTGATTTAACCAAAGCCGAACTAAATGACGCGATCATGAAACATGTAATTCATGTGGCATTTGTATATGCTATGGAGTTCGATTTATTGACCCCACCATATGATGTAGTGTCAAAAGCCAGCGTCGTACAAATGTTGGAGCAGAACTCCCGTGAACAAATGTCGACAGGTAAACGCTTGGGATTCAAATTTGAAGCGGAAGACAAGGATTTTTTTTAGAAAAAAATTGAGTACCAGCCTTGGAAAAAGAAAATTTAGAACTATATTTGCACTCCGAAATCAAAACGGCCCATTCGTCTAGTGGTCAGGACGCCAGGTTTTCATCCTGGAAACAGGAGTTC
>JBMLQF010000126.1:0-4262 GCA_049241705.1 Fluviicola sp.
TAGTCACGACCTGCTTCTAATAGATTGGATTATTGAATAGTTCGTTGCAGCATCGAACAATATTTACACCACTAAAAAACATTGCATTAAAAAATCACCAATGCCCCAGCATCCTGCTTCGAAGAATAAAAATTGCACCAATAATTAATGCTATACCCGCTACGTATCCAGCATTATTACCTCCTAAGGGAGATGGATATTCACTTTTAAATGGATGCTTATATGAATTATAAATTGACCAAACACCAGCGATCAAAAAAATAATTCCGCCGAGGTAAGAATTAAATATGTAGTCTAAAAACTCTTTCATTTCCCCTCATAAAACGCCTTCACTGCGTCCACGCATTTCATGCCATCGATCGCTGCAGAGATGATCCCGCCGGCATAACCCGCTCCCTCGCCGCAAGGAAACAGTCCGATGGTGTTCACCGACATGCAGGTCTCCGGGTCGCGCGGCACGGATACCGGACTCGAAGTACGACTTTCCGGAGCGTGAATTACGGCATCGTTCGTCAGGAAACCGCGCATTTTTTGATCAAAATCCCGAAAAGCTTTGCGCAAACGATTGGCAATGAATCCCGGTAATACTTTATGGATCTCCACACACACCGCTCCCGGTTGGTAAGAACTGCGCGGCAAATCTTTCGATGGCACACCATTGACGAAATCCAAGAGGCGTTGCGCCGGAACGGCTTGTGTTTTTCCTGCCGCTTCCCAACACGCTTGCTCTACTTTTTGCTGAAAACGCAAACTCACGAAAGGATCGTTCGGCTCATAGCCTGGTAATTCTTTCGGATCCACCGACACCACGATGCCGGAATTGGAGGTAGGGTTGTTGCGCTTCGACGGACTCCAGCCATTCGTAACCACTTCGCCCGGCTCGGTAGCACAGGGCGCAATGATCCCCCCCGGACACATACAAAAGGAATAAACGCCTTGTCCGTCTACTTGCGTGACCAAACTGTAGGAAGCCGGCGGCAAATAATCGTCGTTCAGACGCCCGTGATACTGGATCTGATCGATCAAGTCCTGTGTGTGCTCCACACGCACACCGAGCGCAAACGGCTTGGCTTGCAGGGCAACACCACGTTCATGTAATAAATGAAAAATATCGCGTGCCGAATGACCTGTTGCCACAATGACCGCCTCCGAGTCAATTTTCTTTTCGTGATTGAGCTCCAATCCGGTGATGCGTCCGTTTTCGCGGATGATATCGGTTACTTTCTGTTCAAAATGCACTTCTCCCCCATGTTCGATGATACATTCGCGCATCGCCACGATGATGTTGGGCAATTTATTCGTCCCGATATGCGGATGTGCGTCCACCACGATGTCTTCTTGGGCACCGAAATGCACGAACCACTTGAGGGCACGCAGCACATCTCCGCGTTTTTTGGAACGGGTGTACAATTTGCCATCGGAATACGTTCCAGCGCCACCTTCTCCAAAACAGTAGTTGGATTCAGCATTCACCACGTGTTCTTTGTTCAGTTTTGCCAAGTCGCGACGACGCGAACGCACGTCTTTTCCGCGCTCGAAAATGACAGGCTTTAATCCGATCTCCAGGGCACGTAATCCGGCATACAATCCAGCTGGACCGGCACCAATGATGTGCACGATCGGTGCATTGGAAACGTTTTGAGGATGGAAATCCGGGTCGAAAACCGGCAATTTACCCGTCGGAACCACCAAGAAAGTAGCATTGATCTTGACATCTCGTTTGCGGGCGTCAATCGAACGTTTCAACCATTTGAAATCAAAGGTTCCTGCTTCCATTTTGGCTTCACGAGCAATACGCGCAGCGATGGCTCCCTCATTTTTCGCTTCCTCCGGACTTAACTGAAATTGAATTTCCATTTAGCCTTCAAAGATAAGCGAAACCCACAGAACTTTGTTGTAAAGCTGATCGATCGGCTTAGAAGATGGCGTAAAATCTTGAAAGAATGAGTTTCTGAATCCTTGCGAAAGCTTGATCTCGAATCCAAATTTGAAATATGGCGCAAAAAACTCTAATCCACCCCCTACTTGTCCTTGAAAATCGTGCGCTTTGATTTTAATGAACGGATCGATGAATGATTGTGATGCATCTTCTTGGGATTGTAGATCATAGGAATATTGTCCGCCGGCTAGTACATAAGCAGCGAAGTTATTGAGTCTTCTGGTTCGAAATTGCAACATCAACGGGAAATCCAGGTTGGTAGAATTGACCCGTTCTTCCATGAACTTATCTTTAGTATCATTCGGATCAGGATTAATATAGTAGTAATTCAAAACTCTTTCCTGAAAAGACAAGGTAGGAATGAAACGCAGTCGAATCATTGGAGTACCTAACTTTAGCGTAGAAACAATTCCTACTTGACCACCGGGTTGCGCCTTTGCTTCCAAAGATTTCAATCCATACTGGGCATAGGCATCTTGTTGAGGAATTGCTCTGAAATTAGCCGTATTGAATCCGAGCATGAATCCAAAGTGGATCACTTTATCATCAAATCTTCTGTAATTCTTAGGTTTTTCAGGCTGAGCCCAAGCGAGCGAAACAGATACGATGCAAAGAAGGACAACAATAGATCTCATATCCCAGAAACGCTTTCGATAAACAATTATTTTGTTCCGTAATAGATCGTTGCAATTCCACCGGATACAGGTCTTGCCCCAACGTGCTTGTAGCCCAATTGCTCTAAAATATCAGTGAAACTCTTTCCTTCCGGGAAAGCAGCCACCGATTCAGGCAAGTAGGCATAAGCTTTATCATCCTTGGAGATTCGTTTACCAAAGAATGGAATGATGTATTTAGAATGGAACGCATAATATTGTTTCACCGGGAATTTTTTCGGCTTTGAGAATTCCAGAATGATCAATTTCCCTCCGGGTCTTACTACGCGAAGCATTTCCGCCAACCCCTTTTCCAAATTCTCGTAATTACGAACACCGAATCCTACCGTAAGCGCGTCAAAGTAATTGTCTTCGAACGGCAAATCCTCAGAATCGCCTAAACGCATGGAGATCACTTTATCGAAACCGCGATCTTTCATCTTCTTTCGGCCTACTTCGAGCATTCCTTCGGAGATATCCATCCCAACCACTTCTTGCGGCTGCAATTTCAAACTGGCAATCGCAAAATCACCTGTTCCGGTTGCTAGGTCCAAAATGCGTTTCGGCTGAATTTCTTTTAACATGGCAACTGCCTTTTTACGCCAGATGCGGTCAATTCCTACAGATAAAAAGTGATTCAAAAAATCATATTTCCCTGAGATGTTGTTGAACATCTCGGCTACTTCTTGTTTTTTTGATTTATCCTGATTTCCGTAAGGTTTTACTTCTTTTCGTTCCATGCTTTGTCAACGTATGGATATACTCAATTGTTTGAGAATCCCGATGCTTTTTAATTACTCCCAGTTCTTTCCATCACATTCCTGGATCAATTGATCCGGTTCGATGGTTACCACACCACTTTTCTCACATACCAATCCACCTGCAAGGTTTGAAAGTTCAGCGATCGTTTCTATGCTGCGATCAGATGCTAAACAAAGTGTTGCCACGCTGATCACTGTATCCCCTGCGCCACTTACATCGGCGATATTGCGGATGTGTGCCGGAGCGTGATATTGTTTTTCGTTTTCCTTAATGAACACACCGTATTCAGATAATGTTACGAACGTGATCTTGTTCCCCAATTCTTTTTCGAGCTGGGCAACGGCTTCATCGAACAATTCTCTTTTCTGGAAAGTACAAGCGATTCCCACGCCTTCGCGCAATTCTTTCAAATTGGGTTTGAAAAGCGTAACACCTTTATAGGCCAGGAAATTATCTTTTTTCGGATCTACCGTTGTTGGAATATCGCGTTGTTGTGCCATGGATATGATACCCTGGATCACCTCCGGAGTCAGCACGCCTTTGTTGTAATCTTCAAAAATGATGGCATCCACGTGTTCTTTTTCCAAAACGCGTTCTACGGTTGCCAAGAACTTCACCGCTTCGTCATGCGTCAAAGCATGCGTATCTTCTGCATCGATGCGCAACAAATGTTGATGATTTCCGATCACGCGTGTTTTCACGGTAGTTACCCGATCAGAACTTTGTAAGATCCCGGAAACTGGCATGTGTTGTTCCGACATCAAGTCCATCAATTGTCGTCCTTCTTTGTCATCACCTACAACCGAACACAAAATCGGAGTTGCACCTAAAGACAAGAGGTTCAGGGCTACATTTGCCGCTCCACCCAGGCGCTGTTCTTGTTTTTCCAAGCTCACGATGGGAACCGG
>JBMLQF010000127.1:0-4998 GCA_049241705.1 Fluviicola sp.
AAGCCAGGTAGTTCGGGTCATTCAAATTACTGTTCTTTCTAGAGTACAAGAAATAAACGATAACCCCAAGGCCTGTCCAAATAAAGAATGCGATCCATGTATCTAAACGCACGAACGACATCAATCCAATATTGAACAAAGCACCTGCTGGAGCAACGAACCAAATTAGAGGCGTTTTAAACGGACGATCCAACTGTGGTTGTTTGATACGTAAGATCAATACAGCAATACTGATCATTGCAAACGCTAATAATGTACCCATAGAGCACATCTCAGATACTTTATCGATCGGTGTCAACGCAGCTACGATAGAAATAACCAAACCTACTAGAATTGTACTGCGGTAAGGTGTCTTGAATTTATCATGGATCTTTCCAAATACGTTGAATGGCAACAAACCGTCTTTCGCCATTCCCAAGAAGATGCGCGTCTGACCCAACATCATTACCAACATTACAGAAATCAATCCGGCCACAGCCGCAATGGTGATCAAAATAGTTGCCCAAGGCATTCCAACACCTTCAAATGCAGATGCAACCGGTGCTTTCATATCCAACTGATCGTATTTCACCATTCCTGTCAATACTAATGAAACGGCGATATAAAGAAGTGTACAAATAACCAAAGACATGATGATCGCGAAAGGAACGTCTTTCTTCGGATTTTTGGCCTCACCGGCTTGCGTTGAAACCGCATCAAATCCAATGTAGGCAAAGAAAACTATACTTGCAGCCGTCAAGACCCCTCCGAAGCCCCAGCCGTAGTGAGATTCACCTTTCTCATCAACGATCGCATCCGGAACAAACGGCTTCCAGTTGTCAGTATCAATAAAGAAGAATCCAACAAAGATCACGAACAATACCACCGCAATCTTCAAGATCACAATAATGTTATTTGTCTTAGCAGCTTCTTTAATTCCGCGGATCAAGATCGATGTCACGAACCAAGTGATCAACAAAGCCGGTAAATTGAACGAGAACGAAGGTGCTGCCATTCCCAACGCCTTAGCTTTCTCAGCTGCAGTAACGGGGTCATTCATGATCCAGAGCGGTGGATCGATGCCTATTTGATGTAATAGTTTTTCGAAATAACCACTCCAAGCCACTGCCACCGTGGTTGCTCCCATCATGTATTCCAAGATCAAGTTCCAACCGATGATCCACGCAAAAAGCTCTCCCATGGTTCCATAAGAGTAAGCATAAGCAGATCCCTCAACTGGCAAAACCGCTGAGAATTCCGCATAACAAAGTGAAGCAAACAAACAGCCGATACCTGCGATCACAAAGGCAATTGCCAAGGCAGGACCTGCGTAATCATGGGCAGCAATTCCGGTAAGGGTAAAGATTCCTCCCCCGATGATCGCACCAATTCCCAAGGATGTCAATCCCCATCTTCCAAGAACGCGATTCAACTCGCTTTTCTTCATATCTGCCTCAAAGGCACTGATTGGCTTTTTACGCCATGGACTTCCAGCCATATTTTCTAATTATAGTTTTTACAAGGGGATAAAGATAAAAAATTTGTTAACAGAAATTAAGTCTCTAGCCAAACGAAATATTTACTTCCATTTCGCAGCTATTCCCCTACTTTCTGTTACATTTGGTAGCAAATACCAACATCCATGTGGATATTTCGATTTCAACAGTTCTTACGCAATTTCTTTAGGCTATCTGCCATCATTTTTATTATCATTGGTCATTACTGGAAAAATTGGCTGACAACCGGACCGCTGCGTAAACTAGTTGACCCGCGTGGAACCAAACGCATGTCACGTGCCGAACGTTTGCGCCACATCATTGAGGACCTGGGCCCAACCTTTATTAAGTTCGGACAGATCGTTGCTGACCGTCCCGACCTCGCTAGTGAAAACTTGCGCATTGAGCTTAAAAAATTGCAAAGCGCTGCAAAACCTTTTGATGATAGCCATGCAATTGCAATCATCGAACAAGAAATTGGGGACTCCCTGGATCATATTTTCAGTGAATTCAATCGTCACCATATTGCATCAGCATCCATTGCACAAGTATATGAAGGAACGCTAATCACCGGAGAGAAAGTTGTGCTTAAAGTGCAACGACCTGGTATTCGCATTAAGATCAAACTGGATATCATACTTATCCAAATCTTGGCGCGTCAGTTACAGAAAAATTATCCGGAACTAAACTCCTTCAACATTGTCAAATTCATTGAAGATTTTGGCGAGATCATCATGAAAGAATTGGACTTCACCAACGAAATGTCCAACATGCTGCGCTTCACACACATGTTTGCGGATGATGAGCGTTGTGCGATCCCGAAAGTGTACAACCGCTATTGCACGGCTCGTTTGCTGGTCATGGAAAAGATCGAAGGAGCTACGCCCGACAGTGGAATGGCCTTGAGAGAGCAAGGATACGACACCCAGCAGATCGGTGAAAACGGTGTGAACATTATTCTAACCATGATCCTAAAACACGGATTCTTTCATGCCGATCCACATCCGGGGAATATTTTTATCCGTGGAAATAACCAGATCGTGTTGCTCGATCATGGAATGTGTGCTTCCTTGAAACCAAAACAGATCGACGGATTGATCAACTTCCTGATCGGTTTTGCGGATCATAACTCGCACAAGATCGCCAAAGCATTGTTGAAACTGACAGAAGTCAACTACCTGAAAGAACAAGACGACTTGGAATTCGACATCGAAGAATTGATCCAGAAATACCAATACTTGAGTTATGACAAGGTCGATATCTCTGGATTGTTTACCGACACCTTCAAGTTGTTGATGAAATACGAGATCAAGATCCCAAGTAACTTATACATGTTGCTTAAGACTTTAGTGACCATTCAAAAAGTAGCCGAATCGTTGCACGCTGAAATTTCTTTGATCGATATGATTCGACCATATGCCAAAGAAAAGATCAAGGAGCGTTTTAGTTGGGAAAATATCAAATCCAAATTCATCCATTCTGCGGAGGATTACTTATACCTGGTTCAACAATTACCGCGTGACATTCGTCAAATCGTCACCAATTTCAAGGAAGATGGATTGCGACACAACATCAATTTTGGGGAGCGCGGGGTTACGAATAAGGAGTTCAAAGACAACGTTTACCGCATCGGAGGAATTTTATTGATGGGGGTTTTATTGATTGCAGCTACGCTTTTGAAGATCTTCAATGTACAGCCCCATACCGAGAAAGGCGGAGCCACCGTGATGAAGGAAGTATTTGGGAATTTCCCGGATTTCTTTTTCGTCGTGACCGTGATTATCACCATTATTGTCGCATTGCGTATGATGATGCGGGCAAAATAAAAACCTATGAATCGATTCCACACTAAATTAGACGCCATTGAAAAACACATCCTCCACAAGGATCTGAGTTTGGCGTTTCGTCAATTGGTTGATGCCATTTTGGACACTAAAAAGACGTCACTTTACAAGGCTTGCATTGAACTCACTGATTGGAAAGAAAGTGAGCGTTATGAAGAGCAACAGTTCATCGAGCGCTGTCAAAAGTTGATCCTTGAAATGCGCTCTTTGACGATCCATGACGCCGGAACTACTGATCTTGTTGTTGCAAACGGAATTACCAAAGGTTACCGACGCGGAAATTTCCATATCGGACCAATTGATATTTCAGTAAAAACAGGAGAGATCTGGGGATTGGTAGGTGAAAACGGAAACGGTAAAACCACCCTGCTTCGTATGTTGTGCGGAGATCTTTCTTTCAGCGGCGGAAATATCAACTATCCTTTCTCCAGCGAACATATTGACCGCTATGCTTTGCGTACAAAGTTGACGTACATTCCGCAACGCACCCCGAAATGGTATGGCTCGTTAATGAGCAATTTGCAATTTACAGCAAGTCACTACGGGTTGAAGGGAGAAGAAAACACCTTGATGGTGCAGATGATGATCATTCGTTTCGGTTTGTGGAAATTTCGCCATTTGCAATGGAATGAACTGAGTTCCGGTTATAAAATGCGCTTTGAATTAGCACGTACATTTTTGCGTTCTCCCAAATTGCTTTTGCTGGATGAACCATTGGCAAATTTGGACGTGTTGGCACAACAACTTGTTTTGGAAGATCTGAAAAGTTTGTCGCAGTCAATCTCCAACCCTATCGGAATCATTTTGAGTTCTCAGCAATTGTTTGAGGTGGAAAAAATATCCGACAAGGTACTTTTTCTGAGAGATGGGAAGCCTACTTTCAAGACAGAAATTGACAGCAATGCTGCACACACCACTACACTGATCGAATTGGATTCAAGCGCCGAACGTGTAATGATCGAAAAAGCAATGGCCGGTCTGCCACTCATCGGTTTGCATTTCAACGGAGGTATCTATATGATCGAATTGGAAGGATCCGGAAAGATGTCGGATGTACTCAAACGAATCGTAGATGCTGACATCCCGGTAACATACATCCGCGACATTTCCCAATCAACCCGACGTTTATTTGTCAAATAACCACGCCATGAAAAGTTTATACAATCGTTTCGACACCTATTTATTGACAAAATGGCCATTGATCTGGCACTCGAAGATCGTTTACCTGCTTGCTGTCGGACTATTGATGAATGGAGTTTTCCTGATCTGGGGTTTGGCTTCTGCCACAAGAGAAGTGGTTCTTGATCGGAGCATTGACCGAATCTACGGTAACGGCACTCCAGTGTTTGTTCACCTCATTTTGGGCTTGATCTTTCTTACGCTTTGGGCGATTCAATTTTACAAGAAAAATGCAATCAAGCATTTGTATCCATTGGGGTCGCTTTACCTGACCAAATTATATCTGCTGTTACTAGTTGGATTCACATTCTTTATTACACCAGCAGAGAGCTTCAATTATGGTATGCGTATATCCGTGCGTCAGAAATACGATTTAAAAACACTGCAAAAAGACGTGGCAATTGTCAACAAGGCTTGTGTTTTTCTACCTCAAGACGAAGCGAATTACACCTTAGATAAACGCACCTTTCCTAAACCCTTTCCCATTGAATTTGTAGAAT
>JBMLQF010000128.1:0-1030 GCA_049241705.1 Fluviicola sp.
AACCGCTCCATTACTGGAAGCAATTTTCACCAAGTAATCACCTGCCGGGAAATCCTTTGTTTCAAAGAATGCGATCGTAGTTCCAGCCGCTAATGTTTTAACAGCCAATTCGCGACCGGTCATATCCATCAACAAGATCGTCAAGTTTTCTTTTACAATGCTCTTCACTTGCAATGCAACCAAGGTTGAAGCAGGATTCGGATACATTTCAATCACCATTTCTGCCAAGTCTGCTTCGCTAATTGCAGCCGAACTTGGAGTGTAAGTGGTTGTTGACTCTGAAATGCTGGTTACTTTCGCCGCTACTTTGTTGCCATAGAATGTTGGCCCCACCGCATACGGATACGCTGAATTCCAATTCTCATCAACGGTTGCGAAATAACAGTAAGTTCCATTTGGGTATTCGGGTGTTACACAGAATCGTCCGTTGTGCGCATCCAAATAGTCATCGCTCGTTGGAGCGGTATACTCGTAATCTTCTTGGAAGTAACCCAAAGGATATGTCGTGCTTACTGCGGGTCCTGCTGTTACAGATGCGCCGGTTGGACTGGTATTTCTGACAGTGATGTTGCGCAAGGAATAACTGGATTTGATACGCACAATTCCTCCGGTTCCATCTGCGTTTTTGTAGCCATAAGCACCGTAGATCGGAAAACCATCGTAAGCGAATCCGATCAATGGAGCATGCACGGTAGAGTCAATGGCATATAATCCGTCTGCGTCGTACAAAGTACAAATCGTGGAAATTACATTGAGATCCAGATCAAAAGCACTTGGATTTTGATGGTGGTGGTAATTCCCCATGGCCGGGTGACCTTTCGAACAATCGAAACCGGCACGTTCAGCAACGATCGCATCGCGGTTCCAAACGCCATCTCCTGTTCCACCTAAAGGACCACCGGCTAATCCGTTTGTTGAATATTTCCAGGAAACACCATCGCGGGCATCGAACAAAGCTGTTCCGTTAATGAATACACCAATATTTCCCATCGTGGTTGCTGTTGGTGTACCTGTATTTTGCGTAGGGGTC
>JBMLQF010000128.1:1040-4458 GCA_049241705.1 Fluviicola sp.
GGGTCAAAGGAAACTTAAAGATCGCGTTCTGATCGGTAGCCAATGAAGGATTCCCATCTAAAAATGGTCCTGTTGTGTATGCCGGGATTCCATTCGTGGTAATGTACACCCAATTGGTGGAGTATTGAACAGCTTGACAATTCGCCAACACATTGTCTTGAATGGCGTTCGAATTTCCTTGTACATAATGGCTTCCATAAATGGTGGAATTTTGCAGCCACGAGGTGATCACAGGACTCTGTGCAAAAAGCATTCCCGCGAATAAGGATGGTGCAAGGAGAAGCATGGTTTTTTTCATAGTTGTGTGTTTTAAGATGTTAGACGTTTGCAATTTTCATTTCCTTCGGTCACTGCATTATTTTTTCAATAGGTCCATCGGAAACTGGTGTTGTTTATTCTTCAAAAAGCTTGGATCGGTAAGGGTTTTTAGGAATGCGAGCAGCTGTTTTTTATCCAGTTCTGTCAGCGGAATCCCATTTTTTAATTTCGGATTCAAGGTGTTTGACGCATGGATATTGCTGGAGTAATGGAACAAGACCATTTGCAACGAGTTGTAACGACCATCGTGCATGTAGGGTCCGGTACGTTCGCAATTGCGCAAACTGGGCACTTTGAATTTCAGCGAATCGCTCGGTTTCCCGGTGATTTTCATCCGACCAATGTCGCGCAGGATGCTGTCGGGTTCTAATCCGTTATTTTGGAATGAATGATCTGTAAAAAGGGGTTCTTTATGACACGACGCACAATGTTGTTGGAACAAAGCATATCCACTGGCCTCTATTTCTGTGAATGTAGCTTTTCCAGCCATCACCTGATCGTACTTGGATTGATCGCTAACCAGAGTTAATTGGAATTGTGCCAAGGCTTTCAAGAGTCGTTCCCCGGTGATCTGTTCACTGCCAAAAGCCAATTTGAATTTGTTTCGGTATTTGGACAAGCGCTGCAATTTCTGCACGACATGGATCAATTTTTCGTCCATTTCCAGTGGATTTTCCAAAGGTGCTAATCCTTGTACGTCCAAATGATTGACGGCTCCATCCCACATGAACGACTTACTCCAGGCTAAATTGAAAAGCGAAGGCGCATTGCGGTTTCCAATCCGGTCTGCAATACCGTGACTCAAGGCATGGTCGTTGTGCGCAAAGGCGGTATACGGAGAATGACAACTCGCGCAGGAGATCGTGCTATCTTTAGAAAGAATCGGGTCGTAAAACAACCATCTTCCCAACGCGACCTTGTTGCTATCGAGTGGATTTCGCTTGAAATTGTAGGTGGGTTCCGGCCAAACGATTTTGTTCGCGGGTTTGTCCGACAAAGCGAATAGTGACCACACGGCAGTCGACAGGATCAAGGTATAGAACAAACGCACCATCATTACTTCACACGAATTCCTTGAATGAATAATTCCATGGCCTCGTTTCCGGGAAATCCCGGCGACATGATGTCAACCTTTCCACGTTCCAAGAGCATTTCTTGAAGCAGTGGCTGAAAATCGATCTGCATATGTGCTGCTTCCGGTTGGATCGTTAATTCCAATGAACGCGCATTTTCGAAAGGTTTTTGGCAGCCACCCAAATGAAACGTAAAGGCTTGTGTGCGACCGTCCTTTACCCAAGTTCCACTCAACTTTAAATTGATGTAGCCACTTTGCCACGACCAATACATGCCGTACATCGGATCCAGTTTTCCACCCATTGCGCCCGAAGTGCTGGCAATACTGTCCAAACCGACCAATAAGGAAAGTTTGGCAGGACCATCCAAATTCGGGATCGAAAATGCCGGAAGGGTATCGCTCGACAGGTCGATCAAAACAACGCTGTCGGCAACCGATAATTGCTTTCCGGTGGCCGCTTCCAGGTGAATTTTAGAAAAATAACATTTGAACTCGGAGATCGTAAGCGTACCTTGTTCTCCCCAGTTCAGTGTCTCGTCCAAGCGCACATGTATATTCCCCACCACAGGTTCCACGATCAGTTTTCGGTTCTGAGCATGAGCGATACTAAGCATCCCAAGAAATATCATGATCAGGATTCCCTTCATTTTTTCGGAGGATGATGCGGTGCGAAAAGTTTCGGTAAATCGATTTCTAATTGTTCGAAAGCGGGCAGTTGATCAGGTTTACACAGAGATCGAATTGCTGCAAAATGCCGGTAGTGCACCATTTGAATATCCCGATATGCTTGCGTCAATGCAGCCAATGAGCTAGAATCTGGTTCTTGATCGATCTTCCGGAACAGGCGGTGCTTCAACTCACGTTGTTTGGATTCTAACTCCTTGATCTGCGTTCTGTGTTTTTGAATTTCCTGTTCGTACTGATTCACTTGTTGTTCGTCAAAACCCAATCGATCAATGATCTCCCATTTTGGTTCCGGGCGATGTCCGTGCGACAATAAGAAATAGATCGTAATGGCATTTCCGGCTAAAAGCAAATAAAACGCCCATTGATAAAAGATCGCTTTTTTCATAATTCGGTTCTTAGTACAATTGATTGGAAGTTTCTGTGAGGATCTGTCCTTGCTCCGAAGTTGATTTCCGGTCGTTTTTGATCACGCGGATCGAAAATAACAACACAGAAGCCAATGCTGCACTGGCAATGATCGCCTGTATCCAAGAGATCTTTTCCTCTTTCAATGCAGCAATGCGTGCTTGCACTTTCGTGTACAAATAGGGCGGAGTTTCTACCCGTTGCACGTGTTTGAATATGTGATCCAATTCTTCCATGATAACCATTTGACGTTTTTGTTGCACTTATCCTTCGCTTTGGTGCATTTTTTTTAAAAGATTTTCTTTTGCGCGACTGATCAAACTTTCTACGGCCTTTGGTTTCAGCTCCATGATCTCGGCAATTTCCTGAAGAGATTTGTGTTCTAGTTTCATGAGTAGGAGCGCAGTTCGCTGTCGTTCGGGAAGTTCGTGAATACGATTCATGAGTTGTTTGACCGATTCCTGATGTTCCATTTTCACGCCCGGGTGGAAGTGGTCGATCGCATCCGGTGTTGATGTGGAAAAGGGTTTCAACCAACTAAGACGTTTCCGTTTGCGTAGGAGGTCGAGTGATTTATTGATGGTGATGCGAGTGATCCAGGTACTGAGCGTACTTTCCTCCCGGAATTCTTCGATTTTTTGATAGACCGTTACGAAAACATCTTGTGTGATCTCTTGGGCATCCACTTCCGAACTACAGTAATTCAGTGACAGGTTGTAAACCATATCCACATGATCGTGATATAATTGTTCGAAATCTTTTTGTAGCATATTCCAGAGGTCGGTAATAAGAGCATAAAATAGCACAAAGGTTTAATGAAAAAGCCCATCACCGAGAAATTCGGGACGGGCTTTCCATGTTTGCCTAGAAATTGTTTGCTACACTTGATACATGGAGTGTACTACTACTATCTGAACCTAACAAGCGATATCA
>JBMLQF010000129.1:0-3704 GCA_049241705.1 Fluviicola sp.
CGTGTACACATAGATGTATCCACCTGGAGTACAGAATGCATTTAAAGTAGAATCGTCGTGGATGATCCGCAAACGCCATGCAAAATCATCTTTGTGTTTAACCTTGCCACTGTTCAAGATGTTGTCTCGGATTTTGTATAAGTATGCGTACACCTCTTTGTTCGATGCACTATCAAGTAACGGATACTCTTTGGTGTTTCCATCGATCTCAGCAGCGACTTGTGCTCCCAACTGACGATCTTGATCGATCGTGAATAAATTGAACCCGCTTCCCAACTCTTTGCTGTTGTTACAGTTGGTAAGCATCGAACTCAAACTCAATGCCGTAATGATGATAAAAGCAATTCTTTTCATGGCAGTTTTTTTACAAAAATAGATTTTTTCGCGGAAGACCAGAATTGGTTTATCAAACAACGGGCCACACAAGAAAGCCATGAATTGGTTATTTTTAACGAGATGAAATCAGGATCGAACGAGTTATCAATCAAATTGCGTACACTTCCCGAAAAACCCGGGGTGTATCAGTACTTTGACCAAAACGGTACGATCCTTTATGTGGGGAAAGCAAAAAGCCTGAAAAAGCGGGTGAATTCGTATTTCACCAAACAACACGATCAGGCAAAGACCCAGTTGTTGGTTAAGCGCATTGCAGACATTCAGTATATCGTGGTTGAAACCGAGATGGATGCCTTGCTCCTGGAGAACAACCTCATCAAAAAGTACCAGCCGAAGTACAACATTCAACTGAAGGATGACAAGACTTATCCTTGGATCTGTATTAAAAAAGAGTCTTTCCCGCGCGTTTTTAGTACCCGTCAAATGATCAAAGACGGATCACAGTATTTTGGCCCCTATCCCAGTGGAAAGGTTATGCACGCTTTACTGGACCTCATCCGAGAATTGTTTCCATTGCGTACTTGTTCCTTGGACTTAAGCGCCAGCAAAATTGAGAAATACGACTATAAAGTTTGTTTGGAGTATCACATCGGAAAATGTCTTGGTCCTTGTGAAAAAAAACAATCGGTTCAGCAATACAACGAGTACATCGAACAGATTCAAGGAATTATAAAAGGCGATATTTCAAGTGTCATTGCGCAATTAAAACGGATGATGTTGGAACACGCTGATCCCTTTCCTTTCGAGGACGCGCAATTATTGACAACACGCATTGCGATACACGAGAATTACAAAGCGAAATCGACAGTTGTTTCGCCAACTATTCACGAAGTAGACGTACTAACCCTTGTGGAGGATGGCGATTTGGTTTTTGTAAATTATCTGGTTGTTAATAATGGTGCTATCGTTCACGGTATTACCTTGGAAGTGCAACGAAAATTAAACGAAGCACCAGAAGACATCATTACTTACGTATTGCCCGAATTGCGTGAACGGTTTTCCAGCGTTGCGAAAGAGATCCTAGTAGAAAACCCTATCGATTGGGAAATAGTGGGATGTCGCTTTTTTGCCCCGCAACGGGGAGATAAAAAATCACTTGTTGATTTATCCTTGCGAAATGCTAAATTTTACCGCTTAGAAAAATTAAAACAAGAAAAGATCAAGGATCCGGAGCGCCATACAAATCGCATTTTGGAAACCATGATGAAAGATCTGCGCTTGAAAGAACTACCAAGACATATTGAATGTTTCGATAACTCAAACATTCAGGGAACGCATCCTGTTTCGGCCTGTGTTGTTTTCAAAGATGCCAAACCGAGCAAGAAAGATTATCGTCATTTCAATGTGAAAACAGTGGAGGGTCCGGATGATTTTGCCACAATGCGCGAGGTCGTTTACCGCAGATACCACCGTTTGATTGAGGAAAAACAGGAGTTGCCACAACTTATAATCATTGATGGTGGAAAGGGTCAGTTGGGCGCTGCTTTAGAGGCGCTTGAAAAATTGAATTTACGTGGAAAAGTTGCCATCATTGGAATTGCGAAACGTCTGGAAGAGTTGTTCTATCCTGGAGATAGTTTGCCACTTTACCTAGACAAGCGATCGGAAACATTAAAGGTAATACAGCACTTGCGCAACGAAGCCCATCGCTTTGGGATCACCCATCACCGCAACCGTCGTAGTAAAGGTGCAATTAGCAATGAGCTGCAAGAAATTCCTGGAATTGGCGATAAGACCGTTCAGGATCTGATCAAAGCATTTAAATCGGTAAAGCGAATAAAAGAGCAATCCGAGGAGACTTTGGCGGGGGTTGTTGGGCCCGCGAAAGCGCGTATTATTTCGGTATTTTTTTCAGAAAAATGACCTCACCCTTTTGCAATATTGCAAAATCACTTGGAAAAAGCTTTAAAGTTTATAGCTAATTTGCATCAAGAACGTCCGCGGCGCCTGCACATCTCCCGGTCTGGTCGTATATTCCGCATTTGCCAAATTGTTGATGATGAACGCCACTTTGTAGTGCTCTTTCCATTCATATCCAACGCGTGCATCGAATACCAAATTAATACCATTATTCTCTGCGCGATATTCTTTCAAACCCACCAAGATCTGTTGCCCTAAAACACCATTCTCAAAGGCGGCATCAATATTCTCCATAAAACTGTTCATGCGCATAGATCCGCCCAAGCTGATTCCTTTCCAAAGCAATTGAACGTCTGCTTTTGCCATGTGGCGGAAACGGTATTTCAACATCGTAGAATTCGTGTCTGAAAACGTTTCTTTGTATTCCTGATCAATGTTCAAGGCAATTGGATTCATATACGTGTATCCCATCAGTGTTTGAACAGTAACCGGACCTATTTTGCCTTCTCCGGCCAATGAGAATTCGAAACCGGTGATTCTCGCTTCCTCTGCATTTTCAGCACGGAAGCCCAACCACTTCAAAGGATATCCTGGGTCATTTGGATTGAAGGAATATGGAATTGAATCCGGTTTGTAATTTCCGAATGTAAACTCCATCATGTTTTTATACTGGTTCAAGAAAACCGAAGCATCCAAAAATCCTTTCCAGTTTTTGATCTTAATTCCTTGTTTGATTCCAAATTCAACTGCTTGTCCGGTCTCGGGTTGTAAATTCGGATTTGGGAAGATCAATAAGGAGCCTACCGCCGTTTGTGTATAGCGTTCCGCCACACTCGGATAGCGCACTCCTTGTCCGTACGAAGCGCGTAAATGCGTGAATTTGAATAATTCATAATGCACACCTGTCCGGAAGATCGGCATCACTTTTTTACCGGTAGTATCTACTGATCGGCCATCCATTTCGAAGTACTCCGCGCGCACACCAGCGGTGATATCGAACTTCTTCCATTTTTTCTCTAGTTGTAAATAACCAGCGAAATTGTTGGAATAATGGTCGCCGAAGAGATTGGAATTGACCACACTCCGTATGGCAGATGTTCCGGCAGTGACCACAAAGGGTTGTTTTCCGAATGAGCGCTGGAATTGATAATCACCGTAGTAAACCTGAGAATTGGAGCTTTGCGCCAAGTTGGTGAAATTCCTGTTGTCTATGTAATAGAGACGCGAACGCAATTGGTGGCGGTTTCCGAATTTATCGAAGTACTTTACACTTGGATCAATTGTCAAACGATCTCCTCGATTGTACGTGAGTGTAGATCCTGCAACCGATGTGTCTGCTCCTCCTGCTGGCTGATAGGCAAAGGTGTCGCTCGCCCAAATAATGAAGTTTCCGGTCTTTTGTATCTGAGCGTTCCAGCCCAAGCTTACTTTCAATTTTTCGATCTTCG
>JBMLQF010000130.1:0-3519 GCA_049241705.1 Fluviicola sp.
TAAAAGCCCAAGCCAAAGTGTCCGATGATGCTTTCTGCACCTTCTTTTCCTTCATACTGTTTCACGAATTCTTCTGCACCGGAAAAAGCGATCTGATTGATGTACTTATCGATCTCCTCGGCTGTCATTCCAATTCCTCGATCACGAATGGTAAGGGTTTTGGCTTCTTTGTCAAGAATGACTTCAACCTGAAGATCTCCCATCTCCCCTTTGTATTCGCCAGTTGATGCCAACACCTTTAATTTTTGTGAAGCATCTACTGCATTCGAAACCAATTCACGTAAAAAAATCTCGTGATCCGAGTACAAGAACTTTTTAATGATCGGAAAAATATTTTCCGTAGAAACATGAATTTGTCCAGTTTTCATAATCCTTTTGAATTTTCCGGCAATAGTCAAGCTTTGTGCCAAATTGTATAAACTGACAGTTTGACAGCAAACGGGATCATAAGTCAGAAACGAAGCAAGCGTCGTTGGTTTAAAAGACCAATTTTTGTTGATGAATGAACGAACTTGCCTTTAACTGAATGCAATAGGTTCCATGCGCGAATTCTGTCAATCGTAAAGACTCTCCCTTTGAACTTAAAGTTTGTGCTTGGATCAATTTTCCGGTCAGATCAAAGATGCGCACCTCTACCGGATAGTTTGGACTTTCAAAGTTCACAGTCAACACACCGTTATCGGTCATTATATTGATTTCTTTATCTAAAGACGTACCCGTTTCAGCATTCAAGAGACACAATGGTTCCACTCCAGGAGTCTCTTGAAAAACTCCATTGTTAACCGACCAGTAAAACCAATCTGCCGCATTTATCGGTTTCCAATTGTCTATTGTAAACAAATTCGCACCGGTTTGCGTCCCTCGGATGCGACAAACTGAGAGTGCCTCTCCACCAAGATCCCAACTCAGTGGAATACTCATGGAGCAGGTTTCTGGTACGTTACTATTCAAGGCACAATTTGGAGAAATAAAGTACGCATTGTCGTCGTAGTTTGGAAAATCTCCAAATACACGTGCTGTGTCATTGGCAATACAAACCGCCACATATTCATCACAAGCAATTCCGTTATAATTCTGGTTGAGATCAGCCAATAAACGTCCTAAAAAAGCTGTCGTACGTCCTCTTCTATCCGGATTATCGAAATGGGTATCCGTAATGATCCCGTTGAGCGCATCAATGCCTAAAAACGTCAATGTATCGACTGTAAAATTGGACGCATAGGGATTTAAAAGTGCCTGAGAGGACGTGATGGTTCCATTTTGTGCCGTAAAATATGCCTGTCCCTGGATCGCCATCCCCGCACTTGTTCCACCAATCGCAACATTTCTCGTCTGAACTGCCAGACGTATCAAACTATCGACTGGGGTATTGCGCCAAAAACTGATATATTCCCATTGATCGCCTCCCGCAAACCAGATGGCCTCTGCTTCCTGAATGCGTTGATGTAAGTATGTTTCCTGACTTGCCGAAGCGTTGTTACACACGATTGTCTCCACAGAATTGAGAGTAACTCCAAGATCTGTATAGAAATACGCATTGTATCCATCTGAACCGGAAGTACGCAGTACCAATACATCTCCTCCGGAAGCTCGATCTAAGAACCAACGCATGGCATTATCATTTTCCGTGGCTCCTCCCATAAGACAAACGCCGCCTAAGGGCTCTGTAGAAATACTTACGGCATTGCCAGTTCGGTAACTCGTGTAAGTTTGAGCAAAAAGTTGACTTGCTGCCATGAATGGAACAAAAAGTAGTAGCTTACGGAACTGCATATCAATCATTTTGATCAAATATACGGAAACGCGATTTAGAAACAAGCTTTAAAGATCTACTATTATTTACGCGGTATCGCGATGAGATTGTCGTGTTCAGGTAGATCATTTTCTGAACGTATCAATTGCAGTTTCCCCCGTCTTTCCTTAGTGGCAGGATGTTTCCAGAATTGGTAATTACCGAATTGGCTGATCACTTCCAGTACGTCTTGACCAGAAGCACCTTTTTCTTGTTCGCGCATGGCACTGATCTCGAAAATGAATATGGGTTGTTGTTTGGTGAACCAATTTTTACCACCCCTCAATACATGTGGCTCCAATCCTTCCACATCAATTTTCACCACGTGAACCGGAGTTTCTGGATCGAACAAGCGATCTAGTGTTTCCACAGGTACTTCAATGCCTTCTGTTTCATCTTGTGCCAGCAGTGATGCTCCTCCCCGATTCACATTCCAATTTTCGTACAAACGAGCTGTTCCGGGCTTATCAGAAACGGCAATTCCATAAATCTCTACACAATCGGCTTGATTCAATTCTACGTTATGTTGCAAGATTGGTAAGGTATGTGGATTCGCTTCGATGGCAATCACGCGTCCTCCCTGACCTACTGCTCTGGCTCCAACAAGTGTCATCCAGCCGATATTGGCTCCGATATCCAAAAATGTATCTCCTGGTTTTAATGCTTGCTGCAGGAAATGAACGGTTCCTTCTTCATAGGTTCCCTGCAGAAAAAGCGCTAATTCCACACCTTTATCTTTTGCTGGATCGATCAGAAGTCGCACACCGTGAATGGTCTGCAATTCATGTTTTTCTTGCTTGTCTGCATTCGGGATCAAGACCTTTGGAAGCCACGCAGCCAATCGGCGCACACCACGAATATCCCAATTGCGGATCTTCGCCATCAATTGATGACGCAGCAAAAAGGATCTTTGTGGGATGCTCATGTGTTAAGCATACATTTCTGCCTGAGCAGCCGCAATCTTCTCGTCCGCCAAGTAATCGTCGTAAGGCATCATTTTATCAATTGTTCCGTTCGGAGTGATCTCAATGATGCGATTTGCTACTGTAGACACCAATTCGTGGTCATGAGAAGTGAACAGGATCGTTCCAGCGAAATCAACCATTCCGTTGTTCAAAGCTGTAATTGACTCCAAATCCAAGTGGTTCGTAGGTTCGTCCATCATCAACAAGTTTGCTTTTGCCAACATCATACGAGACATCATACAACGCACCTTTTCACCTCCGGAAAGAACCGTAGCACTTTTCAATGCTTCTTCTCCTGAGAACAACATACGTCCCAAGAAACCACGTAAGTTAACTTCTTCTTTCTCCTCGTCCGTTTGAGCATACTGTCGCAACCAATCGATCAAAGACATCTTTGTTTGGAAGAATGAAGAGTTGTCATTAGGTAAATAAGCTGTTGTGATAGTAGTACCAAAGGTAAAATCACCTTTATCCGCTTTCATATGACCATTCAAGATCTCGAAGAATTGGGTAATGGCAATAGAGTTTTTAGAAACGATCGCCACTTTATCTCCTTTATTCAATGTAAATGAAAGGTCTTTGAATAATACCTCACCTTCATGGGACTTAGTCAAACCGGAAATAGTCAATAATTGATTTCCTGCCTCGCGCTCTTGGTGGAACATGATTCCCGGATAACGACGCGAAGACGGTTGAATTTCCTCTAAATCCAATTTTTCGATCAACTTACGACGACTTGTTGCTTGCTTCGATTTAGAAGCA
>JBMLQF010000131.1:0-9091 GCA_049241705.1 Fluviicola sp.
AACATCACTTAGGCTTGACCTGCGATCCGATCGGTGGATTGGTACAAATTCCGTGTATTGAGCGCAATACGATGGGCGCGATCAAAGCGATTACGGCTTGTCAATTGGCGTTGCAAGGAAATCCGGGTTCTGCCAAAGTAACGCTTGACGGCGTGATCAAAACCATGTGGGAAACGGCACTCGACATGAACGAGAAGTACAAAGAAACCTCCGATGGTGGTTTGGCAACGAACATTTCGGTGAATATCAGCGAGTGTTAATAATTACGCAGCATGGCCCTACTAGAAATAGACGATTTATTCAAACGCACCAGTAGTCAGATCCGACAAAAATTTGCAGTAGTGTTCAAGGTGTTGCCGATCATGATTTTGGTTGGATTGGGAAAATACCTGGGACATCGCTATGGCTTCGAGTTTTTTGAATTGAATGCCATCTTTACCAGTTTAGTTGCGGGTACCATTTTCCTGATCGGATTTTTGATCTCCGGCGTCTTATCTGACTACAAAGAGAGTGAAAAGCTTCCATCCGAAATGGCGGCTTCCTTGAGAACGTTAATGGATGATTGCTATACCATCAATCGGAACAAGGAATCCTCGCTGCGCTGGATTAGTTATCCTGCGCAACCTCAATCAAGAACATTTGTGTATCAATTAACGAACTGAATAATGGCGAAGGATTGCAAATCCTTCGCGGCAGAACAGCCGATGTAATCCAACGCGCCCAACAACCGAAACCATTCAATCAGAATATGTTGAAATTTAAAGGAGCCGCAATTCTGACCACATCTGGAAGAACACTTTCCATTTCCTGATAATGCCCAGCAGAGGAGTATTTCCAATATTCAGGAGCAACAACGAGACCAGCACGTACAGGGTTATTGTGGATGTATTGAATTTTTGTCCAGGTGAATCGTTCATTGTACAATTCAATTGCATGGTTTCCATCTTGCCAGAACTTAAAACTTTTATTTTTTGAATGTTTTTCAGCAGCATCCTTAAAATAATTGAGTAACCATTCACGGCGACTCTCCGGTTCACTCTGTATAGCCAGAATAATTTGTTTTGAGGTGTGTTTTTTGAAATCTCTCATAACATCACTCAAACTGATTGGAAAATCTGTATTTGCAATGAGATGGATGTGATTACTCATGATGCAATAGGAATAAATATGAAGTCCTTTATTCTTGATGTAATATTTTAGCGCCTCGATTATTATTTTCTGATAACACTCTCGCGTAAAAATATCGACCCAACCGACGATGGTTAAAGTCATGTAGTACGACCCGTTTGGATTTTTGATGGTTAGTTTTTGTCCGCTTAACATACTTTAATTTCGGAAAAAAATATGGGACTAGCAAGAGGTTTTAATTTGGGCGAAGGATTACAAATCCTTCGCAGCATGAGTCCTTCGCAGCATGATTACAAATCCTTCGCAGCGCACTAACAAATCTCAACGATCATCAAGCACACATCGTCCACTTGTTCCAAGTCGGACTTCCATTCGTTGAAGGCCTGCTTCATGAAACTCATCTGATCACTTATCGATAGGTGCGAACTATCCAATAACAACTGCATCATGTTCGCGCGTTTCAATTTTTTGCGAATCTCACCACCGGTTTGGTCGGCGTAACCATCGGAAAACAACACAACGCGGTCGCTTGGTTCCAATTCTTCGGATGAAACGTAGAAATGCTCTTTGGAAAGGGTTCTGCCTATCGGTCTACGTGCTCCCGGAAGCCAGCCAATCGCAACGGATTCATTCTCGATCTTAACTTCTGAACTCAATAATTTGTGCGTGCGTTTTTGACGAATGATCAAGGCATTGTGGTTTGCTCCGGTAAATTGGATCTCACGACTCACGTGGTCGAACAAACATAAACTCAAATCCATCCCGTCGTTGATCATGGCATCCCCGCGATGCAAGCTCAAAAGCACGTGCTCGTTGAACGATTCTACGATCGACGCGCTGTCGTTGTGGCGTTCCTCGCGCACCACTTTGTCCATAGAGTTCATCCCGATCAAGGAAACCATCGCTCCCGGTACGCCATGTCCGGTGCAATCTCCCACACCAAACACGGAACGATTGTACTGCTGGTACGAAAAATAGAAGTCACCGCTGACGATATCTTTTGGCGCAAAGAACAATTCATAACGCAACTTGTCGTCGATCTTGTACGACATGTTCGGCAAACTCGCCTCCTGAATGTAGGTCGCGTAATTGATACTATCAATGATCTCCTTGTTCTTGATCGAAAGCTCTTCCATCGCTTGCTGCAAGGCTTCGTGAGATTGTTGGATCTCCACGTTCTTTTCCTGCAGCAATTCGTTGACCTTTTTACGGATGCGGTTCGAGCGCAGTACGAAGACAAATCCTATGGCCAAAAAGATCAGTGCCAAACCGGATAACAAGAAGTAGTTCCGGGTCTTGGCAGCATCTTCAGTCAACTTCTCGTTGCGGATATGTCGCAACTCGTTTTCGGTTTGCAATTGCTTGATGCGTGCTTCTTTTTTCTCGGTTTCGTATTTGGTTTCCAAGACGGACAAGGCGTTGGCTTGCTCGATCAAATTCAAGGTGTCCTTCAAGCGAATGTGCAATTTCAAGTAATTGTAAGCCTGCTTGTAATCACCTTTTCCGGCATAAGCATTCGACAATCCTTCGTAGCCGCTCACCATGGACAATGAATCGCCAATGGCGCGTTTGATCTCATTCGATAACTGATGAAAACGAATGGCTTTGTCGTATTGCTTGAGATCGCTGTATGTCATCCCCAAGTTGTGGTAATTGAACGAGATCCAGAGTTTGTTTCCGGTTTTCTCATTCATCTCCAAGGCTTTGTTGAAATACACAATGGCTTCCTTCAGTTTCTTCAAACGACGGTAAGCGTTCCCCAGGTTGTTGTAATTCCCGGCTACCAAACGCTCGTTATTGATCTTCAAGGCCAATTTCAAACTGAGCTCGTAGTAGCGAACCGACTCCTTAACCTTATTCTGATCCTTCAAGGAATTCCCCAAGCTGATCGCTGCATTCGCTTTGTCCAGATCATTGTTCACTTCTTGAGCGATGGATAAAGATGTTCGCAAATGTCCTTCGGCTTCCTTCTGTTTATCCAGCTTCAAATAACCCAATCCGATCAAGCGCTGTACTTGTCCTTCTTCGCGACGTAGTTTTTGCGTTTGGGTCAATTTCAATGCCTTGTAGAAAAGGGTGATCGCTCCTTCAAAATTTGAGGAGTCCATTTGCTGATTCCCGGAATACACATACAAGCGATGTCCGCCTACGATCTTTCCGTGGTTTTTGTCTTTCAATAAGATGCGACAAATGGAATCCGCTTGTTGATCCAATGACAAGGAATCGTACACGTAGAAGGTCCAGAATTGAAGTGCGATTTTGTCCGTTTTTTTTGACTTCAATGCATAATCGTAGGTACGCGAAATTTTCGCAATACAATCATCTCCTTCACAATTCCCCAAACGTTTTGTCAAACCCTGATTCGGATCTTGTGCAGAAACCACAAAACCCAAGGTGCAGAGGCAAAACAGTATTACGTAGCGTATCATCTGAAACGAAGTTATAAAAATCTTTGAAATCCCCTGTGATTTAGCGATGTAGAAATGTTCTGAATAAGGGATACAAAGTGGTTCTGAGAAAAATTTCACGCATATTTTTGGAAAACTGAAAATTATTACACAATCTTTGCACTGTCATTCTCAGCGTAGAAGGCATTGTTTTATACAGAACGAGGCGAGAGACGGACTCTGTGACCCTCTGGCAACCAACTTTAAGTCCCGTGTATGCGGGGTTGGAAAACCGGTGCCAATTTCCGATTCAGATAAGTTGTCTGGAGAATATAAAATGGAGGCTATGAAAAAAGAACTTTTAGAACGTACGCAAATTCCCTATTTGATTGATCGCAGATCGTGTTGTTGCATGTGCATGCATTGCTGTTAGTTTTCGCTAACTACTTCGCAAGTATTCCATTCATTTCACACGATTTTTATGCAAACAATTCAAGTACCGGTTACAACGCCTGTAACCCTTTCAGAAATAAAATTATACACCACCGTTTCCTTTGAGAACGGAGAAACCTATGCGGATGTTCCCGTGGCTTTTCAAACATGGGGCAAGTTGAATAAAACGGCTTCTAACGTAGTTTGGGTGTGTCACGCACTCACCGGTAATCACCGCGTTCAAGAGTGGTGGGATGGTTTATTTGGTCCGGGAAAATTCTACGATCCGAAAGATCATTTCATTGTGGCCGTGAACGTATTTGGCAGTGCTTACGGTTCTTTTGGTCCAACAGAGCCTGCAGTTAACGATAATGCGCTTTATCGACAATTCCCGGTATTGACCATTCGCGATATGGTACAAGGTTTAGAGGCGGTGCGCAATTACCTGAAGATCGATCGCATCGCTACCTTGATCGGTGCATCTGTGGGCGGACAACAAGCGATGGAGTGGGCGATCCAACAACCCGAAGTATTTCAGAAAGTGGTTTTGATCGCCACTAACGCCTTTCACTCTCCGTTCGGAATCGCCTTTAATGAAGCGCAACGGCTGGCCATTCAGGCAGATGCAACATTCTTCGACGATGTGGCTGCAGGTGGTCAACAAGGATTGGTTGCCGCCCGCGCGATCGGTATGTTGAGTTACCGCACTTACGAAGGCTTTGGCTTGACCCAACGCGAAGAGGATGCAAATAAAACGGATGCCTACAAAGCATCGTCCTACCAAAAGTACCAGGGAGAAAAATTGGCGAAGCGATTCAATGCTTACAGCTATTGGTACTTGAGCAAAGCGATGGACAGTCACCATGTAGGTAGAAATCGTGGATCTGTTTCCGAAGTTCTAAAAGGAATCCAGGCAGAAACTTTGGTTATCGGGATCGATAGCGACTTATTGTTCCCGTTGAGCGAACAACAGTTTTTGGCGGAACACATTCCACGAGCGAAACTAGCTACTCTGCAATCTGCCTTCGGACACGATGGGTTCCTGGTGGAATACGATCAACTACTACATCACTTAAATGCATTTTACAACGATTAAAAAAAAAAACGAAGATGAAAAAACAACTCACGATAGGATTATTTGGATTCGGTTGCGTAGGTACCGGATTGTACGAAGTATTGAACAAGACGTCTTTGCTGCAAGCAGAGATCAAACACATTGTTATCAAGGATGCGACGAAGAAGCGCAGTATTGATGCGTCGTATTTTTCAAACGATGCGGATCGCATTTTGAACGATTCGGAAATAAATGTGGTGGTCGAATTGATCTCAGATGCCGAAGCGGCTTACAGGATCGTAAAGCGCGCATTGAGTTCTGGTAAACACGTGGTTTCAGCAAACAAGAAGTTGATCGCATATCATTTGGATGAATTGATCAATCTGGCAAAGGCAAACGGTGTTTCGTTCTTGTACGAAGCATCTGTGGGTGGTTCCATTCCGATCATCCGAAACCTGGAAGAGTATTACAACAACGATTCCTTGTCTACGATCAATGGCATTGTGAATGGAACAACCAATTACATCCTCACTAAAACAGGAGAGGGCTTATCCTTTGATTCTGCGCTGAAAAATGCCCAAGATCTAGGCTTTGCCGAAGCAGATCCCACTTCAGATGTGGACGGGTTCGATGCGAAATACAAATTGGTCTTGTTGCTGAAACATGCTTTTGGGTTCACTGCTGATCAAGCGGATGTTTGGAATTACGGTATCCGTCAACTGAAAACCTGGGATGCGACCTATGCCCGTGAAAAAGGATTGAAGATCAAATTGATCGCTTTCGGAACGCGCATCAACGATCAAGTGATCGGTTTCGTAGCGCCTCAATTCATTCCGGCTTCGCATTTTGCCTACAACGTCGAGAATGAGTTCAACGCGGTTGTCGTAGAAGCTTTGTTCTCCGATCGTCAATTGTTCTTAGGTAAAGGAGCGGGAAGTTACCCAACAGCCAGTGCGGTACTTTCTGATATTTCTGCCTTGCAATTCGACTACGCTTACGAGTACCGCAAAACACGCGAAGAGGAACAATTGACATTGAGTACGGATTTCAAATTGAAAGTGTACGTCAGTGCTACCTCGAAAGCTGCTTTGGATGAAGTGCCATTTGAAGAGACGATCGAAAGTTACCAAGGAGCTACACACCACTACAAAGTGGGATGGATCCAATTCAAAGATGTATTGAACATCGATTGGAATGCACGTCAGGATCTATTCCTTGCCGTGTTGCCGGATGGCATCCAATTGAACACACCGGAATTGGAACACGCAATCGTACATGAACAACTATTCGCTTAAGTCATGAAATTAGCTTTAAAACTGGTAGAAGATCCGTTCGTACTTCAAGTGGCCAACGTAGAAGGAGCAAGCATTACCTTGGATGCCGCTCCGTCAATCGGAGGAAAGGGAGCAGGAATGCGACCAATGGAAGTATTGGCTTCTGCTTTAGCCGGCTGTATGAGCATTGACGTGCTGTCGATCTTGAGGAAGCAACGTCAAGACGTACGTCTTTTTGAAGTGGCTGTTGAAGCAACACGCAAGGATGCAGTTCCGGCAGCTTTCGAACGATTTGAACTGGTCTTTACCGTAAATCCGGAAGTAGCACTGGATAAATTGGAGCACGCCGTTCATTTAAGCCACGAGAAATATTGTTCGGTTTCCGCGTCCTTGAATCCGGATATTGCATTTACACTTAAAGTACAACACCAATAAGCACTGTTACTCATGAATCAGTACCGTCCAGAAACACTCGCTATACGTTTGCAAAACGAGCGCACACAAGAAAACGAACACAGCGTTCCCTTGTATCTCACATCCAGCTTTGTATTTGATGATGCGGAACACATGCGTGCTGCCTTTTCAGATGAAGTGGAAGCCAATATCTATTCGCGTTATTCCAACCCGAATGTTGACGAATTGTTGCAAAAAGTGGCAGCATTAGAAGGCGGAGAGGCAGCTTGGGCAACAGCAACCGGAATGGCGGCCGTATTCACGACATTCGCTGCCTTATTGAAAAGTGGCGATCACATCGTGTCTTCGCGCTCTGTTTTTGGCTCCACGCATCAATTGTTCCTCAATATTCTACCCAAATGGGGTATTACAACGACTTACGTTGATGCGGATGATTATGAAGGCTACTTAAGTGCAATTCAAGAGAATACTAAGATCTTGTATTTGGAAACTCCGTCGAATCCTGCTTTGGAGATCATCGATCTGGAAAAGATCGGAAAAGTGGTGGCACAAAAGGGAATCAAATTGGTGGTGGACAATTGCTTTGCAACACCGGTGATTCAGCAGCCTTTGAAATTCGGAGCGCAAATTTCGATTCATTCGGCGACGAAGTATATGGACGGTCAAGGTCGTGTTTTAGGAGGATTGATCGTTTCGGATGCGGAAACCATTTTGCAGATCCAGGGTTTTGCCCGTCACAGCGGTCCGGCGATGAGTCCGTTCAACGCGTGGGTATTATCGAAAAGTTTGGAAACCTTGCACTTGCGCATGGAAAAACACTGTTCGCAAGCCATGACGATTGCTGAACGTTTGGAAAACCATTCATCTGTAGCCTGGGTGAAATATCCATTCTTGCCTTCGCACCCACAAGTGGAAATTGCCAAAAAGCAAATGCGCTGGGGTGGCGGTATAGTTTCCTTCGAAGTGAAAGGCGGATTGGAAGCAGGGCGGAAATTCTTGGATGCCTTGAACTTGTTCTCCTTGACTCCGAATTTAGGTGACAGCCGCAGTATTGCCACGCATCCGGCATCTACCACGCATTCGAAATTGAAACCGGAAGAACGTTTGGCTGTTGGCATTTCAGATGGATTGGTGCGTTTGAGCATTGGATTGGAACACCTGGAAGATATCTGGGAAGATTTAAATCAGGCTTTAAAATCTATTGGATAAGATGGAAGAAGCGTGCTGTTTGTATTACGGGATCACTCCTCCGAAAGCATCAAATACAACTGAGCGGATTGCCGAATTGGCATCTATTCAGCAAGAACGATTGGATGCTATTCCAATGGATGCATTGGTGGTTTACGACTTGCAGGATGAATCGACGCGCACGGATGTGGAACGTCCATTTCCTTTCATGCAGACTGTTGCGCCTTTGGATTATTTGTCACAGTTGCAAGTGCCTCAAGCCATCGTTTATTGCAGCGTTGGGAAATTCACCGAAGCAAGTTTTATGGAATGGCTCTATGCGTTTCCATACCAACAATTGGTTTTGGTAGGTGCACCTTCGACACATCAAAGTGATCAACATTTGCGCATCGGTCGCGCTTATCACTTGGCACATGCCCTTCGTCCGGATTTGAAATTAGGCGGAATAACAATTCCAGAGCGACACGCACGCAAAGGCGATGAACATTTACGGGTCTTGTCGAAGATCGAAGCAGGTTGTTCGTTTTTCATTTCGCAATGCGTTTACAGCATCGAACACGCGTTGAATTTTCTGGCAGATACGCATTACCATTTGACGAAACATGGAGTGGGCGAGGTGCGCTTTGTGTTTACCCTTACGCCTTGTGCTTCCGAGAAAACCTTGCATTTCATGGAATGGCTGGGCATCAACGTGCCGAATTGGGTAAAGCAAGACCTGTTGCACGCCGACAACATGTCGGAGCGCTCGTTAGAATTGTGTGTAGAGGTGGCTGAACGCATTACGCAGTATTGTACCGAGAAAAACATTCACTTTGGATTCAATGTGGAAAGTGTTTCGATCCGTAAAGAAGAGATCGATGCTTCGGTGCGCTTGTTCGAAATTTTGAACACAAAAAAAGTCGGACTTGCGGCCCGACTTCGTTAGTGCATTTGCACTTATAGGATTTTCACACGTACGGCATTCCAGCCTTTCTGTCCGCGTTCTTTTTCAAAAGTCACTTGTTTTCCCATAACCGGGTTACCATTCACATTGTTTTGGTGAAAGAAGAAACTTTCATCATTACCAGCTTTGATAAAACCGTAGCCTTTTTTGTCATCAAAATAGTTGATACGACCAGTCAATGTTTTATCTACCGGTTCATCCGTACGTTTCGGGATGTTGATATCGATGTCTTCTGCTGAAATTTCAGCTACTTCAGATCCATCTGGTGGTG